>JAAYBR010000044.1 GCA_012730045.1 Candidatus Hydrogenedentota bacterium
CTTCTGACGAAGTACGAGTTCCCCGGGGACGAGATTCCGATCATCCGGGGCTCGGCGCTGAAGGCGATGGAGGGGGACCCGGAGGCGGAGCAGAAGATATTCGAGCTGATGCAGGCGGTGGACGACTACATTCCGACGCCGGTGCGGGCGCTTGACAGGGACTTCCTGATGCCGATCGAGGACGTGTTCACGATCACGGGCCGCGGGACGGTGGTGACGGGGCGCATCGAGCAGGGCAAGGTGAAGGTCGGGGAGAAGGTGGAGCTTGTGGGGATCCACGAGGAGACGAAGGACACGACGGTGACGGGGGTGGAGATGTTCCGCAAGATGATGGACGAGGGCCAGGCTGGGGACAACGTGGGGCTTCTTCTCCGGGGCGTGGACCGCGAGGAGGTGGAGCGCGGGATGGTGGTCGCGAAGCCGAAGAGCATCAAGCCGCACACGAAGTTCCAGGGCGAGGTGTACGTGCTGAAGAAGGAGGAGGGGGGCCGGCACACGCCGTTCTTCACGGGGTACCGCCCGCAGTTCTACTTCCGGACGACGGACGTGACGGGCGCGATGGACCTTCCCGAGGGCGTGGAGATGGTGATGCCGGGCGACAACATCCGGATCACGGCGGAGCTGATCACGCCGATCGCCATGGTGGAGGAGCTGCGCTTCGCCATCCGCGAGGGCGGCCGCACCGTCGGCGCCGGCGTCGTCACCAAGATTTTCGAGTAGGAGCAACCTGGGCGCCGCGCCGCGCGGGGCCCGAACTGGAGACTGAGACATGGCATCAGGCCATAAGATTCGCATCAAGCTGCGGGCGTACGACCACCGTCTGCTCGACCTGGCGACCGCGGGCATCGTGGACGCCGCCAAGCGCACCGGCGCGGGCGTGCACGGGCCGATCCCGCTGCCGACGACGATGTCGAAGCTGACGGTGCTGCGCGGGCCGCACATTGACAAGAAGTCGCGCGAGCAGTTTGAGACGCGGACCCACAAGCGGCTGATTGACATCGTCGGGCCGAGCGCGAGCACGGTTGACGCGCTGATGAAGCTGGTGCTCCCCGCCGGCGTGGACGTTGAAATCAAGCAATAACCGCGGCAGGCGCATGGCACGGCAACGTGCCGCGTTGTAAGGACACTGAACGATGCTGAAAGGTTTATTGGGGCGAAAGTTGGGCATGACCCGCATCTTCAACGAAGACGGGCTTTGGGTGACCGTCACCCTTCTGGAGGCCGGGCCCTGCACGGTGGTTCAGCGCAAGACGACCGAGAACGACGGGTACGAGGCGGTGCAGGTGGGTTTCGGCGACGTCAAGGAGAAGCGGTGCACCAAGCCGCTGCGCAGCCACTTCCAGAAGGCCGGCGTGGCCCCGAAGCGGGTGCTCCGCGAGTTTCGGGTGGACCAGGCGAGCGTGCTGAAGCCCGGCGACGAGGTCGGCACGGACATCTTCAAGGTGGGCGACCATGTGGACGTGTCGGGCGTGTCGAAGGGCAAGGGCTTCCAGGGCATCATGAAGCGGCACGGGGCGCACGGCGGCCCGGGCGGCCACGGCTCGAACTTCCACCGGGCGCCCGGCTCGATCGGCTCCAGCGCCGACCCGTCCGAGGTCATGAAGGGCAAGACCCTTCCGGGCCGGATGGGCAACGAGCTGGTGACGGTGCAGCACCTTCAGGTGGTGGACGTCGTGCCGGAGAAGAACCTCCTGGTGGTGCGGGGCGCGGTTCCGGGCGCCCCCGGCGGGATGGTTGTGGTGAAGCAAAGCGTGAAAGGATCCAAATAACCATGGTGTCCTTGAAGGTCATAAACATGGACGGCGCCGAGCAGGGCGTCGCGCAGGCCAGCGACGCGGTGTTCGCCGTCGAGGCGAATGAGGCGCTGGTGCACGACGTGGCGGTGGGCCTGATGGCCTGCCAGCGCCAGGGCACGCACAAGACCAAGGTCCGGCACGAGGTTTCCGGCGGCGGCATCAAGCCGTTCCGCCAGAAGGGCACGGGCCGCGCGCGCCAGGGCAGCAGCCGGGAGCCGCACATGCGCGGCGGCGGCACGGTCTTCGGGCCGGTGCCGCGGGACTACCGCCAGTACGTCACGCCGCGGGCGAAGCGCCAGGCGCTGTGCTGCCTGCTGAGCGACCGCGCGCGGGGCGAGCGGCTGAGCGTGGTGCGCGGGCTGTCGGTGGAGGCGCCGAAGACGAAGGTGGTGGCGCGGATGCTGTCGCAGGCGGCGCCGGAGGCGCGCAAGACCCTGATAGTGACGGCGGACCACGCGCCGAACGTGGTGCTTTCCTCGCGGAACCTGCCGCTGGTGACGGTGCGCACGGCCGCGGACGTGAACGCCCTGGACGTGCTCCATGCGTCGCGGGTGCTGGTGCAGGAAGAGGCCCTTGCCAAGCTCGAGGAGCGGCTGTCATGAAAATTGACCCCCACAAGGTCGTGCTGAGTCCGATCATCACGGAAGAGGCGCAGATCCAGACGACGAAGTCGAAGTCGGCGAAGTACACGTTCCGCGTGACCCCGAAGGCCACGAAGTCCCAGATCCGGGACGCCGTGGAGGAGATCTTCAAGAAGAGCGAGATCCGGGTGGTCGCGGTGAACACGATGAACTACGAGGGCAAGGTGCGCAACCGCATGGCGTCGCGCCGGCCCGGACGCCGCCCCAACTGGAAGAAGGCGATCGTGACGCTCCGGCCGGGCGACGCCATCGAATTGATCTAAGGAGTTCCCGGGATGCCTCTGAAAAGATTCAAACCCTACACGCCGTCGCGGCGCTCGATGACCGTGTCCGACTTCTCCGAGCTTTCGGGGAAGGCGCCGGAGAAGGGCCTGCTGGAGAGCAAGCGCCGCATCAGCGGGCGCAACAACCAGGGCCGCATCACGATGCGGCGCCGGGGCGGCGGCGCGCGCCGGAAGTACCGGATTGTGGACTTCCGCCGGGACAAGGACATGATCCCCGCGCGGGTGACGGCGCTTGAGTACGATCCGAACCGGTCGGCGCACATCGCGCTGCTGGTGTACGCGGACGGCGAGAAGCGCTACATCGTGGCGCCGGGCGGGCTGGCGGTGGGCCAGACGGTGCTCAGCGGCGACGACGGGGTGGAGTTCGAGGTGGGCAACTGCATGCCCCTGTCGCGGATGCCCCTGGGCGCGAACGTGTACAACGTGGAGCTGCGCCCGGGCGCGGGCGGGCAGATCGCCCGGTCCGCGGGCAACGGCTGCCAGCTGCTGGCGAAGGAGGGGCGCTACGTGGCCCTGCGCCTGCCGTCGGGCGAGATGCGCCGGGTGCTCAGCAACTGCCGGGCGACGGTGGGCCGCGTGGGCAACGAGGAGTGGCAGAACGTCCACCTGGGCAAGGCGGGGCGCACGCGGTGGCTCGGCCGGCGTCCCAAGGTGCGCGGCGTGGTGATGAACCCGGTGGACCACCCGCACGGGGGCGGCGAGGGCCGCACGTCGGGGGGCCGCCACCCGGTGAGCCCGTGGGGCACGCCGTCGAAGGGCTACAAGACGCGCAAGAAGAGCAAGAGCACGAACAAGTACATCATCCGCCGCAGGAACGGCTGAAGATGGGGCCCGCCGGGCGGCGCGGGTGCGCCGGCGGCAACAAGGAGATTGGACAGTGCCTCGTTCGTTGAAGAAAGGCTATTTCATTGAGGGCTCGCTGCTGGAGAAAGTCCAGCGGCACCAGAGCTCGGGCGACCACCGCGTCATCAGGACCTGGTCGCGGCGGTCCACGATCATTCCGGAAATGGTCGGGCTGACGATCGCGGTGCACAACGGCAAGACGCATATCCCGGTGTTCGTCACCGAGAACATGGTCGGCCACAAACTGGGCGAGTTCGCGCCGACGCGTGTCTTCAAGGGGCACGCGGGCGCGAAAAAGTGACGGGAGTTTTGACCAATGGCTAACGAGCGAAACGACAGCGCGGCGGCGCCCAAGTACGCGGAGGCGCGCGCCCGGCTCAGCGGGCTCCAGATGTCGCCCCGCAAGGTGCGCCTGGTGGCGGACATGATCCGCGGCAAGCGCGTTGCGGACGCGAGGGACATCCTGCAGTTCACCGTGAAGGGGTGCTCGGAGCCGCTTCGGAAGCTCCTGGACTCCGCGGTGGCGAACGCGGAGAACGCGGCGGCGGAGGTTCGGCGGCGGATCAACACGGACGACTACCGGGTGACGCACATCGCCGTGGGCGACGGGCGGACCCTCTACCGGTTCCAGAACATGCCGCGCGGGCGCGCCGGCAGGGTCAGGCACCGCAGCAGCCATGTGGACTTGGTGATCTCGCAAGAGTAAGGAGAATGTGATGGGTCAGAAGGTGCATCCTTTCGGCTTCCGGCTGGGAGTGATTCAGGACTGGAGTTCGCGCTGGTACGCGGGAAGGAAGGACTATGTGGAGCTTCTCCACAAGGACCTGGAGATCCGGCGCTACGTGAAGCAGCGGCTGGACAAGTCGCTGTCCGACGGCCGCGCCGAGATCGCGAAAATTGACATCGAGCGCGCGGGGCGGAAGGTGAAGGTCATCCTGCACGCCGGGCGCCCCGGCCTGGTGATCGGCCCCCGCGGGGAGCGCGTGGACGAGCTGCGCAAGGAGCTCGAGGTGCTGACGGGCCAGGACGTGATGCTGGACGTGCGCGAGGTGAAGGTGCCCGACCTGAGCGCGCAGCTGGTGGCGGAGCGGCTGGCGGCGGACATCGCCAAGCGGGTGTCCTTCCGCCGGGCGATCAAGCGGGCGATGCAGAACACGATGCGCGTGGGGGCCAAGGGCATCCGCGTGCGGGTGGCGGGCCGGCTCAACGGCGCGGAGATCGCGCGGACGGAGCAGGCGCGCGAGGGCAGCGTGCCGCTGCACACGCTGAAGGCGAACGTGGACTACGGTTTCGCCATCAGCCACACGACGTACGGCACGATCGGCGTGAAGGTCTGGATTTATCTGGGCGACATCAAGCCGGGCGAGCGCGTGACGGCGGTGGGCGAGGAGATCCTGCGGGGGGCGGACGCGCGGCGCGGCGACCGGGACCGTGACGGCGGCCGGGGCGGCCGGGGCGGCCGCGACGGCGGCCGCGGCGGCCGGGGCCGGAACTGAAGAGCGGAATAGTCGCGGGCGGCGTTCGGCCGCCCGAGTGGAGAACCTGAACGATGTTGATGCCGAAGCGAGTCAAGTACCGCAAGCAGCAGCGCGGGCGACGGTCGGGGATGACCAAGGGCGCGGCGACGGTGGACTACGGCGATTTCGGGATGAAGGCGCTGGAGGACGGCTGGGTGACGGCGCGCCAGATCGAGGCGGCCCGCGTGGCGATCACGCGCCACCTGCGCCGCGGCGGCAAGGTGTTCATCCGGGTGTTTCCGGACAAGCCGATCACGAAGAAGCCGGCCGAGACGCGCATGGGCAAGGGCAAGGGCGCGCCGGAGGCGTGGGTGGCGGTGGTGAAGCCGGGGCGGATGATGTTTGAGATTGAGGGCGTGCCCGAGCAGCTTGCGCGCGAGGCCGTGAGGCTGGCGGGCTTCAAACTGCCCATAAAGACCAAGTTCGTCGCCAGGGCCATCTGACCGGGCGCAAATCGGGAGACCAGGACGTGAAGGCACGTGAATTGAGAGAGATGAACGAGGAGGCGCTGCGCGACCTTCTGGGCGCGCGCAAGGCCGACATCATGAATTTCCGGCTGCAGCTTGCCACCAGCGTGGTGGAAAACGTGCGCCAGGCGCGCGAAAAACGGCGTGACATCGCGCGCATCCTGACGATCCTCAGGGAGCGGGAGCAGTCCGCGGCGAAAGGGATGAAGTAGGATGGAAGACCGGGTGAATGCAGAAGTCGTTGACGGGCGCGGGCACCGCAAGGACCGCGTGGGCATCGTGGTGGCCAACAAGTCCCAGAAGACCATCACGGTGGCCGTGGAGACGGTGAAGACGCACCGGCTCTACAAGAAGGCGCTCAAGCGGACCAAGAAGTTCCGTGCGCACGACGAGGAGCAGCAGTGCAACCTCGGCGACGTGGTGCGCATCCGGGAGACCCGCCCCCTCAGCGCGACCAAGCGCTGGCGCCTGGTGGAAATCATCAAGCGTGCCGACTGACCAGGGAAGGACTGAGTCATGATACAGATTTACTCAAAGCTCAACGTGGCCGACAACTCGGGCGCGCGCACCATCCGGGTGATCCAGGTGATGGGCGGGTCGAGGCGGCGCTACGCCGGCCTGGGCGACATCGTCACCGCGAACGTGCGGGACGCGCTCCCGAACGCCGCGATCAAGAAGGGCGACGTGGTCAAGGCCGTGGTCGTCCGCGTGAGGCACGACACCCAGCGCCCGGACGGGACGGTCATCCGTTTCGACACGAACGCGGCGGTGATCATCAACAACCAGAAAGAGCCGCGCGGAACCCGGATTTTCGGGCCCGTGCCGCGCGAACTGCGCGAGGGGGGGTTCCTGCGGATCCTCTCCCTGGCGCCAGAAGTGCTGTGAGGTAGGCCATGTTCATCAGAAAAAAAGACACGGTGGTGATCACACGCGGGGCCTACAAGGGCCGCCGGGGCAGGGTGCTGGAAGTGTACCCCAAAGAGGGGCGCCTCCTGGTGGAGGGGGTGAACATGATGAAGCGGCACACGCGCGCCCGCAGCCGGAACCAGTCCGGCGGCATCGTGGAGCGCGAGGCGCCGATCCACATCTCGAACGTGATGCCCTGGTGCGAGGCGGCCGGCAAGCCGTCGCGGATCGTGATGAAGCGCCTGGAGGACGGGCGGCGCATCCGGGTGTGGAAGCTGACCGGAGAGACGCTTGACTGACCGGGTCCGCCCGTGTCGGATGGCAGGATGGAACCAGAATCAAGGAGTGGCCCGCCGTGGCAGACAGACTCAAGGACAGGTACAGGACGGAGGTGGTGCAGGCGCTGATGGGCGAGTTTAAGCACTCGAACATCATGGAAGTGCCGCGCCTCGAAAAGGTGGTGGTCAACATGGGCGTGGGCGACGCGATCGCCGACGCGAAGCTGCTGGACGCGGCGATGGCGGAGCTGGCGACGATCACGGGCCAGAAGCCGAGCGTGCGCCGGGCGCGGAAGTCCATCTCGAACTTCAAGCTGCGCGCCGGCGTGGCGATCGGCTGCGCGGTCACGCTGCGCGGCGACCGGATGTGGGAGTTCATGGAGCGGCTTTTCAACGTCGCCATCCCCCGCATCCGCGACTTCCGGGGGATCAACCCCCGGGGCTTCGACGCCTTCGGGAACTTCACGCTGGGCCTGCGCGACCAGACGATCTTTCCGGAGATCGACATGGACAAGGTGGCGCGCGTGCGCGGCATGAACGTGACCTTCGTGATGAAGGCCGCGTGCCCGGCGGCGGAGAGCCTTTACCTGCTGAAGAAACTTGGAATGCCCTTCGCCAGCTGAGGCGGGGCGCCAGAAGAAGAGGACAAGACCCGTGGCCAAAACGAGCAAGATTGAGAAGAACAAGAAGATTCTGCGCCTCATGGCGAAGCACCACGCGCAGCGCGAGGAGTTGAAGGCGCGGGTCCAGGACCAGGAGCTTTCCTTCGAGGAGCGCAAGGCGGCGATGATGACCCTGGCCGCGCTGCCGCGCAACGCGTCGCCGGTCCGCTACCGGAACCGGTGCAAGGTGAACGGGCGGCCCCGCGGCTACCTGCGCGCCTTCGGCATGTCCCGCGTTTCGTTCCGGGAGCTTGCGCTTGAGGGCAAGATCCCCGGCGTCACAAAGTCCAGTTGGTAACAACAGCCCATTAGGAAGAGCACGAACCATGTCAATGAGTGACCCGATCGCCGATCTGCTGGCCAGGATCCGCAACGCCGTGCAGGCGCGCCACGCGACCGTGGACGCCCCGCACTCGCGGCTGAAGGTGGAAATCTGCCGGATCCTTAAAGAGCAGGGATTTATCAACGGTTTCGAGGTGGCGGAGGATCCGAAGCCCGGCATCATCCGGATCACCCTGCGGTACCTGCCGGACGGCACCTCGGTGCTTCACGGCCTGCGGCGGGTGAGCAAGCCGAGCCTGCGCGTCTACGTGGGGCACGGCAGCATCCGCCCGGTGCGCAGCGGCCTGGGGGTTTCGATCCTCAGCACGCCGCGCGGGGTGATGACGGGGAAGAGCGCCCAGCGGTCGAAGGCCGGCGGCGAGGTTCTTTGCGAAGTGTGGTAACGGCCCCCCGGCCGCAACGTTGAAAGGAGTGACGCAGTGTCACGTGTAGGAAGAATGCCGGTACCCCTCCCGAAGGGGGTTCGCTGCGAGCAGTCGGGCGCCGTCCTGAAGGTGACGGGCCCCAAGGGCTCCCTTGAGATGTCGGTAAACCCCGAGATTTCGCTTGAAATCACGGACGCCGAGGTTGTGGTGACGCGCCCCTCGGACAAGCCGGTGCACCGTTCGCTGCACGGCCTGACCCGCGCGCTCGTCAACAATCTTGTGGTGGGGGTGAGCCAGGGCTACCAGAAGACGCTGCTGCTTGAGGGCACGGGCTACCGCCTGGCCATGCAGGGCGCCAGCCTGAGCCTGACGGTGGGCCACAGCCACCCGGTGGTGTTCGAGCCGCCCGCGGGGATCACGCTCGCGGTCGAGGGCACGCAGACCCTGCGCGTGTCGGGGATAGACAAGCAGCTCGTGGGCCATGTGGCGGCGCGCGTGCGCCGCATCCGCCCGGTGGAGCCGTACAAGGGCAAGGGCCTGCGCTACGAGGGCGAGAAGGTCATCCGCAAGGAAAGCAAGAAGGGCGCCTGATCCCGGCGCGTCGCGCGCACAACGCGCGCGCACCCCGGGGGGCAGCCCCTTAGGAGAGCATTGAGATGGGCAACCTGAAGGACAAGACGGCGCACCGCCTGCGGCGCGCGAAGTACATCCGCAAGCGGATCTCCGGCACGCCGGAGCGGCCGCGGCTGCGCGTGACCCGGACCCTGGGCCACATCTACGCGCAGATCATTGACGACACGACGGGCCGCACGCTGGCCAGCGCGTCGTCGGTGGCGCTCAAGATCGGTGGCGGGAACATCGCGTCCGCCAAGGCCGTCGGCAAGGCCCTGGGCGAGGCCGCCCTGGCCAGTTCCATAGAGAAGGTGAGCTTCGACCGCGGCGGCCGTCTGTATCACGGGCGCATCAAGGCCCTGGCCGACGCGGCGCGCGAAGCCGGTCTGCAATTCTAGACAGGAGACAAATCCTTTGAGCAGCACAGCGTCAGGAAACAGGCGGGATGACCGCCGCCGCAGCCGCGATGACGAGCCCCAGAACGAGTTCATCGAGCAGGTGGTGAAGATTTACCGCGTGGCCAAGGTCGTCAAGGGCGGCCGGCGGTTCAGTTTCAGCGCCACGGTGGTCGTGGGCGACGGCAAGGGCCGCGTCGGCGCGGGCAAGGGCAAGGCGGGCGAGGTGCCCGAGGCCATCCGCAAGGCGGTGGAGCGCGCGAAGCGCGACATGGTCACGGTGCCCATCGTGAACACGACGGTGCCCCACGAGGTGATCGGCCGGCTCGACGCGGCGCAGGTGCTGCTGAAGCCCGCGTCCCTGGGCACGGGCATTGTGGCGGGCGGCCCGGTGCGCGCCGTGGTGGAGGCGGCGGGGTACCAGAACATCCTGACGAAGTCTCTCGGGTCGAACAGCGCCACGAACGTGGTGTGGGCGACCATCGAGGGGCTCAAGCAACTGAAGACGGTGGAAGACCTTGCCTCCGAGCGCGGACTGGAAGTTTCCGAGGTGCTCTGAGCCGGGGCCGACGGCGCCGCGCGCGGCGCGGCACAAGGATGAAAACATGGAACTGCACTCACTGAAAGCGGGCCCCGGGGCCCACAAGAAGGCCAAGCGCAAGGCGCGGGGGCACGGGTCCGGCAACGGCAAGACGGCGGGCCGCGGCTACAACGGCCAGAAGTCCCGGTCCGGCTACAGCCGCAAGATGGGGTTTGAAGGCGGGCAGATGCCGCTGAACCGGCGGCTGCCGAAGCGCGGGTTCTTCCACGAGAAGCGCCGGCCCTTCGCCGAGATCAACATAGACGTGCTGGCCGACCGGTTTGCGGACGGCGACCTGATCACGACGGAAATGCTCCAGGAGCGGGGCATTGTGAAGACCGAGTGCGCCGGGGTGAAGCTCCTCGGCCGCGGCGAGCTGGCCAAGAAGTTCACCATCCGCGTGGAGCAGGCCTCCGCCTCGGCGAGGGCCAAAGTGGAGAAGGCCGGCGGCACCCTCGAACTGGCGCCCGCGGCGCCGGCCGCGGAAGGCGCGTGAGCGCCGGCGCGGACATGCGGAAGGCCTGGAATAGCAAAGGATTGTTTCAGTGGCAGAACCGGTAGAAGCCTTTAAAAACGCGTTCAAAATCCCGGAACTCCGCAGCAGGCTGATCTTCACCCTGTTCATGCTGGTGCTGTTCCGCCTCGGCGCGTTCGTTCCGGTCCCCGGAGTGGACGGCGCGGCGCTGGTCGAGATGCTCGGCCGCACCGGGGGCGGGCTCCTGGGATTCTACGACATGTTCACGGGCGGCGCTTTCAGCCGCGCGACGGTGTTCGCCCTGGGCATCATGCCCTACATCACGGCGTCCATCATCCTGTCGCTGCTGATCCCGGTGATCCCGTCCCTGGAGGCGATCCAGAAGACGGGGGCCGAGGGCCAGCGCAAGATCAACGAGTACACGCGCTACGGCACCATCGCCCTGTGCATCGTGCAGTCGGTGCCCATCAGCCTCTATCTGCAGAGCATGGGCGGGGAGGTGGTGCCGAACCCCGGCCCGCTGTTCATCGCCCTGAGCGTGCTCACCCTGACCACCGGCACGGCGTTCCTGATGTGGATCGGCGAGCAGATCAGCGAGCACGGCATTGGAAACGGCATATCGCTGCTGATCTTCATCGGCATCGTGGCCGACATGCCCAACGCCCTGCGCAACGCGGGCCGGATGATCGCCAACGACCAGATGAGCGTTTTTGTCGGCCTGGCGCTGGTGTTCATCATGGTGATGGTGACGGCCGGGGCCATCGTGATCACCACGGGGCAGCGCCGCATCCCCGTGCAGTACCCGCGCCAGATCAAGGGCCGGGGCATGACCGGCGGCACGCGGACCTACCTTCCCCTGCGTGTTAACCACGCGGGCGTCATCCCGATCATCTTCGCCAGCTCGATCCTCATGCTGCCGGGGACCATCGCCGAGCAGATCAAAATCCCCGGGGTGGAAAGCGCGGTGGCCTGGCTGTTCAACCCGTACGGGCTCCCCTACAACCTGATGTACGCGGGCATGATCATCTTCTTCGCCTTCTTCTACACGGCGATCACGTTCAACCCGGTGGAGATGGCGGACAACCTGAAGAAGTACGGCGGGGTCATTGTGGGCGTGCGCCCGGGCAAAACCACGGCGGACTACCTGAACTCGGTCATGGTGCGCATCACGACGAGCGGCTCGCTCTTCCTGGCGGCGGTGGCCCTGGTGCCGATGGCGCTGTTTGCGGTGCTGGGCGTGCAGGAATTCAACCTGATCCATTTCTTCGGCGGCACGACGCTCCTGATCCTGGTGGGCGTGGGGCTGGACACGATCAAGCAGATCGAGCAGCACCTTATCATGCGCCACTACGAGGGTTTCAGCAGCGGGCGCGGCAAGATCCGCGCGCGCCGGTAGCGGCCGCGGGTGAACCGTTCGCGGCGGCTGTGTTACAATTGAATACTTCACTTCGGTCCGCGGCCGCGGCGCGCGCGGGGCGGTCAAGACGGGTGGTCCCTGGATGATAGCGATCCGCAGCGAGCGGGAAATCGGCCTGATCCGCGAGGCGAACCAGATTGTGGCGGCCGTGCACGACCTTCTGTCGGGCATGGTGGCGCCCGGCGTCACCACGCTGGAGCTGGACCGCGCGGCGGAGGCCCTGATCCGGGAGCGCGGCGCGAAGCCGGCCTTCAAGGGCTACCGGGGTTTCCCCGCGACGCTGTGCGTGTCGGTGGACCAGGAGGTGGTGCACGGGATCCCCGGCAGGCGGGCGCTGCGCGAGGGCGAGCTGGTCAGCATAGACTGCGGCGCCCTTTACCACGGGTACTACGGCGACGCGGCGGTGACCCTGCCGTGCGGCGAGGTGGACGAGGCGCGGCGCGGCCTGATGCGGGCCACCGACCGGGCGCTGGCGCGGGCGGTGGCGGCGGCGCGGGCGGGAAGCTATCTGCGCGCGGTGGGCCAGGCGGTCGAGGCCGAGTGCCGCCCCGCCGGGTACGGCATCGTGCGGGACTTTGTGGGCCACGGCATCGGCACGGAGATGCACGAGGACCCGCAGATTTTGAATTTTGACTCGGGCGAGAACGGGCCCCTCCTCCGGGAGGGCATGGTGCTCGCCATTGAGCCCATGGTAAACCTGGGCACGCACCGCGTGCGCGTGCTGCGGGACGGGTGGACGGTGGTGACGGCGGACGGCAAACCGAGCGCCCATTTCGAGCACACGGTGGCCGTGCGGAAAGGCGGCGGCGAGATATTGTCACAGGGTTCCCGCATCCGGTGGGGGCTCCTGGACGGCGAGAAGGACGAGGCCCGCGGCCCCGGGGCGGCGGGCGGGAAGGCGTGATTCCGGAAACGGAAGAAGAAGCTGCATGAAAGAAGAGGCAATCGAAGTCGAGGGCACGGTGGTTGAGCCCCTGCCGAACGCGATGTTTCGCGTGGAGCTGAAGAACGGGCACATGCTGCTGGCGCACATCTCGGGCAAGATGCGGATGCACTACATCCGGATCCTTCCCGGCGACACCGTGAAGGTGGAGATGTCGCCCTATGATCTGACACGGGGCCGCATCGTCTACCGTCAGAAGTAGCGGCCCGCACGACAAGGCATGACAGGAGGCCCCCGCGGGCCTGGACACAGGGCGCGCGTTGCGCGCAACCGGGAGAGACAGTTCATGGCGCGTATCATTGGCGTGGATCTGCCCCGCGAGAAGCGGATTGAGGCGGGGCTGCAGTACATCTACGGCATCGGGCTGACGCGTTCGCGGAAGGTGCTGGCGGCGGTCGGCATCAGCCCCGACATCCGCGTCCGCGACCTCACGGACGAGCAGGTGTCCGCCATTGCGGCATGCATCCAGAACGAGTACAAGGTGGAGGGCGACCTCCGCCGCGACACCGGGTCGAACATCAAGCGGCTGATGGACATCAACTGCTACCGGGGCACGCGCCACAAGCGCGGCCTTCCGGTGAACGGCCAGCGCACCAGCACCAACGCCCGCACCCGCAAGGGTCCGCGGCGCATCGCGGTCGTCAAGAAGAAGTAGCGGCGCCGCCGCCCCCGCCGGGGGGGAACCCAGGGCACAAGGAACGCGCCGCGGCACTGCGGACGCTCAAGGAGACCAGCAAACGTGGCGAAAGACAAACGCAAGGCAAAGACGAAGAAGCGCAGGCTGGCGCTGAATGTGACCTCCGGGGTCGCGCACATCCAGGCCACCTTCAACAACACGATCATCTCGATCACCGACATGCAGGGCAACGTGATCTCCTGGTCGAGCTCGGGCCAGGTCGGGTTCTCCGGATCCCGCAAGAGCACCGCGTTCGCCGCCCAGGTCGCGGCCGAGCAGGCGGGGAAGAAGGCGCTGGACATGGGGCTGCGCGAGGTGCGGGCCTATGTCAACGGGCCGGGCGCGGGGCGCGAGTCCTCCATCCGGGCCATCCAGGCCGCCGGGCTCACCGTCACGCTGATCCGCGACGTCACACCGATTCCGCACAACGGGTGCCGGCCGTCTAAGCGGCGGCGCGTCTGAGGCGCCGTGACGGCGCCTGCGGCGCCGTGGCGGCTTTTCGCACACGTGGCTTCCAAGAGGGGCGTGCGTCTGCCAGGGCTCAAGTGTTGAAAGGCGTGAACTGATGATAAGCAAAGAATTCACCATCCCCAAGACCGTGAAGGCCGATTCCGGGGCGGACGGGCACAGCGCCCGCATCGTCGTGGAGCCTTTTGAGCGCGGCTACGGCACCACTGCGGGCAATGCGCTCCGGCGCGTGCTGCTGGCCTCCCTGGAGGGGTCGGCGGTCACGGCGATCCGCTTTGAGGACATCCACCACGAGTTCTCGGCGGTTCCCGGGGTGCTGGAGGACGTCACAGACGTCGTCCTCAACCTGAAACGCTGCCGGATCCGCCTGAACGACAAGGAATCCGTCATCTTCACGTTCACGTGGACGGGCCGGGAGGGGCCGGTCACGGCCGCCGACCTGTTCGCCGGGCAGGACATAGACGTTTTCAACCCCGACCACGTTGTGTTCACCTGCGTCAAGGCGGGGACGAAGATCAGCATGGAGATCAAGGTCGCCCGGGGCCGGGGCTACGTCACGGCCGACCAGTTCGAGCTGGAGCACGCCCCCCTCGGCACCATCTATCTCGACGCGGGCTTCTCCCCCGTGGTCAAGGTGAACTTCCAGGTGGAGGACGCGCGCGTCGGCCACCGCACGGACTACGACCGCCTCATCCTCGACATCACGACGGACGGGTCCATCTCGCCGTCGGACGCGCTGACCGAGGCCGCCGACCTGCTGATCCGCCACTTCACCATCTTCATCCCGAAGGAGGACGAGGAGGGCGGCGCCGGCGGCGGCGGGATACCGGAGGACAGCGAGCTGGTGCAGCTTCTCACCCGGCCGATCGCCGAGGTCGAGCTGAGCGTGCGCGCGGCGAACTGCCTCAAGGCGGAGCGCGTCCGCACGCTGGGCCAGCTTGTGGCCCGGACGGAGCCCGAGCTTCTCGCCTTCCACAATTTCGGCAAGCAGTCGCTCAAGGAGATTGAGGACAAGCTTGCGGAGCTGGGCCTGAGCCTCGGCATGGCCGTGGGCGCGCTGGGCGACATCCCCGCCGACGACCCGGCCGACGAGGAGGACGAACCGAAACCCCGCCGTCGGAAATCCGCCGACGATGATGACGAAGACGAAGACGAAGAGGAATAACCAGAAATGCGACACATGAAATCCGGCCGCCGGCTCGGCCGCGACACGTCCCACAGAAAAGCGACCATGAAGCACCTTGCCGTGGCCCTGTTCCGGCACGGCGCCATCACCACCGGCGTCTTCAAGGCCAAGGAGCTCCGCATATTCGCCGAGCCCCTGGTCACCCTGGCGAAGACGGACTCCGTGGCCAACCGCCGCCGCGCCTTCGCCGCCCTGCGCGACGACGACGTCGTCCGCAAGCTGTTCAACGAGATCGGCCCGTCCTTCTCCGAGCGCCCCGGCGGCTACACGCGCATCCTGCGCCTCGGCAACCGCAAGGGCGACGGCAGCCCCGTGGCCCGCATCGAGCTGGTCGGCATCGGCGAGTACAAGCCGGAGGAGTAGCCCCCGGTCCGGGTAGTTTTTCAGACGGAGCAGCACGCCGGCACACGGCCTGCTGCTCCGCCGTTTCTCTTGCGGCGCCGCGCGCCGCCCGCGGGCCGGGTTCCCCGGCCCCCGAAAGGAGCCCAGGATGCCCCGTCCCCACGCCCTCCAGCTCTATTCGGTCCGTGACGAGCTCGCCGCCGATGCCGGGCGCGCCCTGGCGCGGGTCAGGGCGGCCGGCTACGACCACGTCGAGCTCGCGGGCACGGCCGGCCTGCCCCAGGAGGAGTTCGCCGCCCTGCTGGCCGGGGCGGGACTGCGGGCCGTGTCGGCCCATCTTCCCTACGCGGAGCTGACCTCGGACCCCGCCGCGGCGGCCGAGACCGCGCGGTGCTTCGGCGTCGGCCACGTGGTCATGCCCTGGATAGACCCCTCCGCCTGCGCCGCAGCCGCCGACTGGGTGGCCGCGGCCCGCGCGCTGGACGCGGCGGGGGCGTGCCTTCGGGCCGAGGGGGTGACCCTTGGATACCACAACCACGACCACGAGATTCCGGCGGTCTTTGACGGGCGCAGCGCGCTGGACCTTCTGATGGCGCACAGCGACCCCGGCCATCTCACCCTGGAGCTGGACCTGTGCTGGGCCGCCGCGGGGGGGGCGGATCCCGCCGGGCTGCTGCGCCGTTACGCGGGCAGGGCGCCCCTGGTCCACGTGAAGGACAGCCGGCCCGGACCGGACGGAAACCTTGTCTTCACCCCCCTCGGGCGCGGTACCATGTGCTGGGAGACCCTGCTTCCCGCGGCGGAAGCGGCCGGGGCCGCGTGGTTCATTGTGGAGCAGGACACGGCCCTTGGGGACGCCATGGCCGAGGTGGCCGAAAGCGCCGCCTTCCTGCGCCGGTACAACGAAGAAGCGGGCTGACATGAAAGAAGAAACCACGCGGCGGGCCATCCCGCGCCGCCTGCGGGCCGCGGTCTTTGCGGCCGCCGTTCTCGCCGCCTCAGCCTGCCTGCCGGGCTGCGGTTCGCGGACGGTTGTGCGCGGCACGGTGCGCGATGTGGCGGGCGAGGCCCTGCCCGGGGTGGCGGTGGCGGTGGACGGGGCCGAGGCGGACCTGATCACCGACCTGCAGGGGCGCTACGCCGTCCGCGCGGGGCGGGGCCGCGCGGCGCTCACCTTCATGAAGACGGGGTACGCGACGGCGCGGATCGAGGTGGAGGCGCCGGGCGGCCGGGTGGACGCCCCCGAGGCGCGCCTTTGGCCGCTTCCGGAGTCCGAGGGGGTGTTCCTTTTCTCGGGCTACCGCTACACCGAGCTGGAGCGCCCGCGCCCCCTGGCCTACATGACCGCAGACCGGGGCGTGGTCCACGGCACCCCCGTCACCCCGGCGGGCGAGGGCGTGGCGCCGTTCGGCGGCGGCACAGCCGGCGCGGAGGGCCCCCTGCTGGCGGCCTGCAAGCTTCCCGGCTACGACGCCCGCCTGGTGCGCCTGCAGCGCGTGGCGGCCAAGCAGACCCAGGGTGTGCGGCCCGGCACCTCGGGGCCGGTGCTCCGCGAGGTGGAGGAGCAGGTGTGGGTGGCCGACACGCCGGTGCCCGCGACGATGGAGTCGCTGGACGGGCAAGAGCACCAGCTGGTGCGCATTGAGCCCGTCGAGCCGCTGACGCCGGGCGTGTACGCCGTGCATTGGGGCGTCCTCGACGGCCTTTCGGGCATCGAGCAGCGCGCTTTTCTGTTCCGGGTCTTCGACCCCCTGGGCGGGGTGGAGGCCCAGGATGAGGCCGGCGGGGGCAAAGACGGGGCGGAGGAGGCGGAGAAAGAGCGCCGCCGCCTGGAAAACCAGAAGGAAATGAACAAGGAGACGGACGAGGGGATGGGCTGAGCCCCGCCCCGCCGGTTTCCGGAGGACAAAGATGAAGCGCCAGTATGTAAACGCCCTGCAGGAGGGGGACCACGTCAACGACTACTTCGTGGCGTCGCGCAAGGACCTGCGCCAGAAGCAGGACGGCGGAAAGTTCCTCGGCATGGTCTTCAAGGACAGGACCGGGGAGATCGGCGGGGTCCTGTGGAACAACGCCACCGACACCGCCAAGCTGTTTGAGCCGGGAGACGTGGTCAACGTGCGCGGGCTGGTCAGCGTGTTTCAGGGGCGGCTGCAGGTCCGGGTGGAGGCGGTGCTGCCCATGCGTTCCGACGAGTATTGCGTCGAGGACCTGGTGAACACCCCGGAGAACGCCAAGGAGAGCCTGGACGGCCTGATGGCCCTGCTGGACACGGTGGAGGACCCGCATCTGGCGCGCCTGCTGGCCGCGTTCCGCGGGGACAAGGCCCTGATGGACCAGTTTGCCGCGGCGGCGGCGGCGAAAAAATGGCACCATGAGTACGCGGGCGGCCTGGCGCGGCACTGCTATGAGATGGCCCGCCTCGCCGTCACACTTTGCGAGCTTTTTCCCGAGGTGAACCGGGACATCCTCCTCTGCGGCATCTTCCTGCACGACATCGGCAAGCTCGACGAGATGAGCCACGAGCTGTTCGTGGACTACACGACCCCCGGCAAGCTGCTGGGCCATCTGCACATCGGCTGCCGGATGGCCGAGGCGAGGATGGCGGAGGTGGCGGACTTCCCGGAGCCCCTCCGGATGCGGCTCCTGCACTGCATCCTCTCCCACCACGGCGAGCTGGCCAACGGCTCCCCCGTGACGCCGCGCACTCTGGAGGCCGTGGTGCTGCACCACCTCGACAACCTGGACGCCCAGGCGACGGCCTTCTCCCGCATCATCCGCGAGACGCGCGACAAGGGCCAGGAATGGTCGGAGTACATCCCCCTCATTGACCGGGTGATCTGGGCAAAATGACGGCGTCCGCCTTCAGCGCGCCAGTGACCGGTTGATCACCGCCTGGATGTCCGTGGCCGAGAGGCCGCGCCCATCCACGTCCGCGTCCACGCCGACCGTGTCTCCGAGCACGGCGTTGACGGCGAGCTGGATGTCCGCCGCCCCGACCAGGCCGTCGCCGTCGAGGTCCCCGTCCGAAATGGCCACATCCCGCCGGGTGGCGGGCCCCCCGGCCACGGTGATCCCGTCCACATGGTAGGGGATGTAGCCCGGCGCCTCCCAGGAGAGGCTGTACGTGCCCGGCAGGAGCAGGCGGTGGTAATTGCCCGCGTGGGGGCTGGAGAAGACCGGCTGGCTGTTGCCCGCCACGTCCACCCGCGCGAGGACCGGCGCGCCGGTGGCGCGGTCCAGGCACAGCCCGCGCACGCCGAGGTGCGCGGTCTCGATGTAGGCCAGCATGGCCTCGCGGTTGGCCTCCCAATACGACGGGAGCAGCGTGTAGTTGGGCCACTTCGTCGTGCCCAGCTCCACCGTCACCTCCAGGCACCCCATGAACCGGTACGACCAGTCCTGCATGGTGCCTGTGGCGGCGTACCAGGCGGAGCCGTTGGTGATCCCCTGGGGGAAGAGCGTGCTCGCGTACATGTCCGGATTGCGGGAGGAGTACTCCAGGGAAATCACCCGGAGGAGGTCCTCGTCCGGCGAAAGGGCCGGCTGCCCGCTGGGCACGCCCGGCTGGTGGTCGTAGGGGTAGTTGACGACCAGCGCGCCGCCGTGGAAATTGGCGGACAGGACAAAGGGCCGCGAGGCGGACCAGCGCATGACCGCGGCCACCTCCGGCTGCCGGTCCCCGTCGCCCAGCGGCGAGTCGAAGAAGGTGCCGGTGTAGTTCGCGCCGTAGACCGGGAAGACCCGGTTAAGGTCCTGGCTGTTGGCATTGTAGCGCGAGCGCGCCTCCATGCCGTCCGGGTTCAGGAGCGGCACCAGCCAGAGGTCCGTGGCGTCCACCAGCGCCGTGAGGCGCGGATCGGTCCCGTAGCCCTCCAGCAGGAGTTCCGCCAGCTCCAGCAGCAGTTCCGTGCCCACGGGCTCGTTGCCGTGGATGGTGGAAAGGAGCTTTACGGCGGGCTTGTCCGCCTCCACGGCCGGGTTGGCGGTGATCCGGAGATACCATAGGTTCCGCCCCTGCGCGGAGGTTCCCAGCGACCCCGTCGCGCACAGCCCGGGATACGCCGCCGCCCACTGGGTGAAGGCGGCCTCAATCTCGGGGTTGGCGCGATAGTTGAGCACCGCCTTGTCGTCCGGCGCGTCCGGCGGCAGGATGCGGTAGGCGCAGCCCAGCGCGTCCAGCGCGGCGCGGTCGTTCCCGAGCAGATAGACGCGCGCGGTGAGGCCGGCAACGTTGTCCACCACCAGGCCGGACGCGGCGAGGCGGGCCATTTCCTCCGGGGACGCGGCGGTGACCTCGGCGACCTCGCCGCGGGGAAAGGCGCCCCCGTCCGCGAAGACGGCGGCGCACAGCGTCAAGGCGGCGGCCAGCGCCGGGGCTGCGGCGTTTCGGAGACAGCGGGTCATGATCGCGTGCGAGTCCTCCAGCCGGGGCCGCGCACGGCGTCCCCGCATTCAAAGTATAGCAGAAAGTGCGGGCGCGGGCCGGGCGAAGGCGCGCCGCGCGCCGCGAAACAAGTTGAGCCGGGGCCCGAAATATGCTATGATTGCAAGCTACTCGCCCCGGCTCCCGCCGGGGCTTGAATTTCCGCAAAGGAGGTGAAAAGAAACATGAGAACATACGAAGCGCTGTACATCGTCGCCCCTGACATGGACGACGATGCCATCCAGGCGGTGGCCCAGGGGGTCGAGGACCTCATCACGTCGAACGGCGGAACCATCGCGCGCTCCGAGCACTGGGGCCGGCGGAAGCTGGCCTACGAGGTGAAGAAACACGGCGAGGGCTACTACGTCCTGCTGCGTTTTGACGCCGAACCCGGAGTGGTGAAAAAACTTGACACTATGTTCAAGTTGTCCGAGTCGGTGATTCGGTTCCTGATCCTCTGCCTTGACGCGCGCACGCTCAAGCTGGAAATCCAGCAGCAGCACCAGCGCGAGCAGGAGGCCGAGGCGGCGGCGTCCCGGTCCCGCGAAGCGGGCGGGGACGACGATGAAGACGACGATTTCGACTATGCCGGCGCGGGGCGCGGGCGGCGTCGGGGCCGTTCAGACGACGACGATTAACCGAAAGGAACCGGGACAATGGGAGACCTCCGCTTACCGGATCTTAACATGGTGATTCTGGCGGGGCGCCTGACGCGCGACCCTGAGCTGAAGTACACAGCGTCGGGCCAGGCCTACTGCAAGTTCGGCATGGCCAACAGCCGGTATTTCAAGGACAAGGCCGGAAACCGCCAGGAGGCGACGACCTTCGTGGACGCGGTCGCCTGGGGGCCGATGGCCGAGTTTGTGGGGCAGCGCCTGCACAAGGGCCGGGCGATCCTCATCGAGGGCAGGCTGAGTTTCAGCGAGTGGGAGGACCGGAACACCGGCCAGAAACGCTCCCGTCTCGAGGTGAACGCCACGCGCGTCTCGCCGCTGGAATGGGACGAGAACCGCTCCGGCGGTCCGGCGCCCCGGCCCGCCCAGGAGGCGCGCCCGCCCGAGCCGGCCGAGCCCATGGAAGAGCCCATAGCCGAGGACGACATCCCGTTCTGACCCAAGAAACCGACAGGACAACCGGAATATGGCAAAAATATCGGCCAAGGCGAAGGCCAAAATTCGCGACAAGAAGCTCAAGCGCAAGAAGAAGAAGAAATCTTCGCGCGCCAAGATCTGCCGGCTCACGGCCGATCGGGTGGTGTTTATTGACTACAAGGACACGAACCTCCTCAAGCACTACGTGACCGAGCGCGGGAAAATCATCCCCCGCCGGATCACGGGTGCCAGCGCGAAACATCAGCGGATGCTCACGCGCGCCATCAAACTGGCGCGGGAAGTGGCCCTGCTGCCGTTCTGCGCCGATTGAGGAGCGCGGCTGACGCCGGGACGGCGCGCCCATGAACGCTTCGGCTTTCGCGGGGTTCCTTCTGGTGGCCGCGGTCGTTGCACTGCCCTTTCCCGTGGCGGTGCTCTGGATCCGCGGCCGCCGGGCGTCCGCCCTGCTGCTGGCCCTGGTGGCGGGCCTCCCGCTCTTCGCGGCGGGGGGCGCCCCCGTCACCCTGGCGGCGGCGGCGGTGGTGGCCGCCGCGGGCACGCTGCTGGCGCGTCTGGCGGGGCGGGGCTGGTCCTACGGCCGCTGCGTGGCGGCGCTGGCCCTGCTGCTCTTTTTTCTGGCCGCGGGCGGCGCCTCGGCGACGGCCCGGCAGGACTGGACGGTGTTTTTTGCGGCGCGTGCCGCGGAATTTGAATCGCCTGACGGCGCTGGAAACGCCGCGTTTGCAGGCTGGCTGAAATGGCTGGACGAGCACCTGGTCTTTGTGGGCTACGGCCTGCTGTTCCAGGGGGCGCTTTTCGCGGCGGCGGTCCAGGCCGCGCTGTTTTTCGGCTGGCTCCGCGCGACCGCCGGGGAGGGCGCGGCGCCCCTCCCGGAGGGGCGCTTCCGGACCATGCGCCCCCCGGAATGGCTGGTGTGGGCGGTGATCCTGGTGCTGGTGACGTGGCTGGTGGACAACCGCTGGCCCAACGACGCCCTGCGCGCCTGCGCCTGGAACGGCGCGGTGGCCCTGGGCGCGGTGTACTGGCTGAACGGGCTCGGCATCCTGCTGTGCGCCACCGAGGCGTTCAGGTTCCGGCCCGGACTGGTGGTGCTGACCGTGTCCCTGGTGTTTCTGCTGACCCAGCAGCAGCTGCTTGCGCTGGTGGGGCTGGTGGACATCTGGTTCGACCAGCGGCTGGCGGCGGCGCGGCTTGCCGAGGCGTGGCGGACGCGGCGTGACAGACGAGACGACGACAACGACGACAACGACGAGTAACGAACAGCGCGCCGGCGGCCCTTCGGGGGCGCGGCGCGAAAGAACACAAAGGGAGTGGTGACCATGAACGTCATCCTGTGCGAGAACATTGAGAGCCTTGGCGTGATGGGCGACCGGGTGAGCGTGGCGGACGGGTATGCGCGGAATTTCCTGATTCCCCGGAAGCTCGCCGTGCCCGTGGACACCGCGTCCGCCAAGCAGATTCAGCACGAGCTGGGCATCATCAAGCGGCGCGAGGACAAGCGCCGCACCGAGATGACGGCCGTCGCCGACCAGATGCGCGGCCTGACCCTCGAGTTTCAGATGCGGGCCGGGGAGGAGGACCGCATCTTCGGCTCCGTCACCCCCCAGATGATCGCCGAGAAGCTGACGGAGGCCGGCCACGCGGTCAGCAAGAAGTCCGTCCTCCTCGAAGAGCCCATCAAGTCGCTCGGCATCTTCAATGTGTCGGTGAAGCTTTTCCCGGGCGTCGAGACCGAGGTCAAGGTGTGGGTCACGGGCCTGGAGAACGAGGTCACCACTTCCGAGGCCGAGGTTGAGGAAGAGGACGACGACGACGACGACGAGGACGACGACGACTTCTAAGCCGGGGGCGTACCGTGAGCACGACTCCGAGGAAAAAGACGCCGGCCGGCGCCGGCGGCGTCACCTTTGACCGGACCCCGCCCAGCAGTATAGAGGCGGAGCGGTCTGTGCTGGGGTCCATCGTCATCAGCCCCCAGGCCGTCGGCCAGGCCGTCGAGATCCTCGGCGAGTCGGGCGAGGCCGCCTTCTACGTCCCCGCGCACCAGTTCATCTACAACGCCTGCGTCGCCCTGCACAAACGAAACTACCCCGTGGATCTCGTCACCCTCACGGACGAGCTGGCCCGGAACGGCCAGCTCGACGCGGTGGGCGGGGCGACCTACCTCTCCGAGCTTTCCGGCGTCGCCCCCACCTCGGCGAACCTGGAATACTACGCGCGCATGGTGCAGGACACGGCGGTGCTCCGCAGCCTGATCACCGTCTGCGGCAACGTCAGCGCCCAGGCCTACAGCCACGAGGAGTCCGCCGACGTTGTGCTCGGGCAGGCCGAGAAGGACGTCTTCGAGCTCAGCCAGCGGCGCCAGACCAGCCAGGTGCACCCGCTGAACGCCCTGCTGAACGAGGGCGTCAGGCAGCTTGAGGAGAAGATCAAGAACAAGACGAGCATCACGGGCGTGCCCACGGGCTACCCGGACCTCGACAAGCTCCTTTCCGGGCTCCAGCCCTCCGACATGGTCGTGCTCGCCGCCCGCCCCTCGCTGGGCAAGACGGCCCTCGCGCTGAACATCGCGGCGAACGCGGCCATGCAGCAGGGAAAGCGGGTGCTCATCTTCAGCCTGGAAATGGCCAAGGAGCAGCTCGTGCAGCGCCTGCTCTGCATGGTCGGCGGCATCAACTCGCAGAACCTGCGCGACGGGTTCCTGGCCGACCGGGAGTTCCCGAAGGTGCAGGCCGCCTGCCAGGACCTCATGTCGGCGCAGATATTCATTGACGAGTCCGCCGGCCTCACGCCGCTCGAGCTGCGCTCGAAGGCGCGCAAGACGGCCCTGGGCCTGAAGGCCACGGAGGACAGGCCGGCGGGACTCGACCTGGTCATCATAGACTACCTCCAGCTCATGCACATCGCCGGGCGCCAGTCGGAAAGCCGGCAGACGGAGATTTCGGAGATCAGCCGGGCCATCAAGGGGCTGGCGCGCGAACTCCACGCGCCCGTCCTCGCGCTGTCGCAGCTCAGCCGCGAGGCGGAGAAGGACGACAACGGCACGCCCAAGCTCTCGCACCTGCGCGAGTCGGGCGCCATCGAGCAGGACGCCGACGTGGTGATGATCCTCTCGCGCCCGCCGCTCAAGGAGCGCACGGCGGACCGCGAAAACGTCATGTGGGTCAACATCGCCAAGCAGCGCAACGGCCCCACCGGCCGGATCGAGCTGCTGTTCCAGCGCAATCTCCAGCGCTTCGTGTCCCTCGCCTCCGGCCCGGACGGGCACGCGGCGGCGCACACCGCGCCCTCGCAGGTGCCCGACGCCTTTGACATGGAGTCGGCGGCGGCCTACGGGGAGGACGAGGTGCCGTTCTAGGCCCCGCCGGGGCCCCGCAGACAACCGCCCCGCCCGCCGGGGCGCAACAGCAATACCGACACAATGAAAGGAAAGAAGAGGATGTTCAAGGGCTCTTATGTGGCGCTGGTGACGCCGTTCAAGCAGAACATGGAGGTGGACTTCGAGGCCTACGGCCGCCTCATTGACTTCCACCTGGAGAAGGGCACCGACGGCATCGTCCCGTGCGGCTGCACCGGCGAGGCCGCCACGCTCTCCCACGACGAGCAGAAGCGCTGCATCCGCTTCACCGTCGAGCGCGTGGCCGGGCGCGTGCCCGTCGTCGCCGGCACCGGCTCCAACAACACCGCCGAGGCCGTCGGCCTCACGAAATACGCCGCCGAGGCGGGCGCCGACGGCGCGCTCCTCATCACGCCCTACTACAACAAGCCCACGGCCGCCGGGCAGATCGCCCACTACCGGGCCGTCGCCGCCGCCGTGGACATTCCGATCATGCTCTACAACGTGCCCGGACGCACGGGCGTGAAGATGGAGCCCGCCACCGTCGCCGAACTCAGCCGCACGCCAAACATCACGAGCATCAAGGAGGCCTGCGGCAGCGTGGACCAGGTCACGCAGATCATCAGCCTGTGCGGCATCACCGTGCTTTCCGGCGACGACAGCCTCACCCTGCCGATGATGGCCGTCGGCGCGACGGGCGTCGTGTCCGTCGCGGCCAACGTGGCCCCCGCCGAGGTCGCCGCGCTCTGCCGACAGGCCGCCGCCGGCGACTTCGCCGCGGCGCGGGAGACGCACTACAAGCTGGCCGCCCTCTTCAAGGGGCTCTTCGTCGAGACCAACCCCATGCCGGTCAAGGCCGCCCTCGCCCGCATGGGCCTCATCGAGAACGTCCTGCGCCTGCCGCTGGTCCCCCTGACCGAGAGCAAGCAGGGTGAGCTGGACGGCATCCTGAAGGACCTGGCCATCCTCTGACAGGAACCCGCCCCCGCGCGGGGCGGCGTGAAACGCCAACCCACGGGGCGCGCCTTCGGGCGCGCCCCTTCCGTGTTCACTGGGTCGAGGCGATGGTCCAGGCGAACCACGCCTGGGCGGCGTAGTACAGCGGCAGGCCGATGAGCCGGTTCACGAAGCCCGGCCGCACAAAGCGGTCCCGCGCCACGAAAAAGTCCGACGCGTAGAAGAGCACCGCCGCCGCCAGCAGCTCCCCGCTGCGCAGGTCGGCCACCGTGCCCGCAGCCAGGGTGACCATCAGCGTGATGACCCCCATGTACGCCAGCACGGGGGCGCGCATGTCCCCCAGGTGCGGCTTCAGGTAGCGGGCGACCCCCAGCGACACGGGCAGCACGAGGACCCCGCCGATGATGACGCCCGCGGGCGCCGCCCCCTGCACCAGGAACGCCGCGCAGTACGCCAGATGCGCCAGGAAGAACGCCGCCATCCCCATCAGGAAAATGTGGCGGTTCCGCGAGATGAGGAAGAAGTCCCCCCACCACGAGAACCCCAGCGCGGCGAGCACCGCCAGGCCGTAGGCGCTGTGGAAGCCCCCGGCGGCCACGCCCAGGGCGATGAACCCCGTGGACGCGACAATCTTGAACAGCCCCGAGGCGTGGTTCCCGAGCGGCTCCGCCGCCAGCATCAGCGTCAGCCCCACGGTCATCAGCAGGATGCAGAATGTCATGGTGTTCCCTCCTTGCCGGCGTCCTTCGCGTCAGGCCGGGCTCTCCGGCCCCTCCGAAAGGATCGCCACGCCCGCGCTCGTGCCGACCACGCTGGCCCCCGCCTGCAGCATCGCCACCGCGCCGCCCCAGGTGCGGACGCCCCCGGCGGCCTTCACCCCCAGCCGGTTGCCCACCGTCTCCCGCATCAGCGCCACATCCTCCACCGTTGCGCCGCCCGGGCCGAAGCCCGTCGCCGTCTTCACAAACGCCGCCCCCGCCCGCACCGCCATCTCGCAGACCATGATCTTCTCGTCCCGGTTCAGGCAGCCCGTCTCCAGGATCACCTTCAGCGGAACCTCCTTCACCGCCGCCGCCACCGCCGCGATCTCCCGCTCCACAAAGTCCGGATACCCCGACTTCAGCGCGCCGAGGTTGATCACCATGTCCAGCTCCCGCGCGCCGTTCTGCACCGCCTCCTTCGCCTCCTCCACCTTCATCCGCGCCGTCGCCGCCCCCAGCGGAAACGCCACGCACGCGTCCACCACCACCTGCGTCTCCCGCAGCAGCTTTGCGCAGAACGTGACCCACGCCGGGTTCACCGACACCGCGCGGAACCCGTGCTCCGCCGCCTCCACGCACAGCTGCCGCACCTCCGCCTCCGTCGCGTGGGCGCGCAGCAGCGTGTGGTCAATCCTCCGGGCCATGTCGGCGCGCGATATCAAGGCAAAAACTCCCAATAAATGCGGTTCATCCCGACCCCGGTCCCCGCGGGCCATGATACCACGAACCGCCGCCGCGCCGGGAACGGCGCCCGCAGCGTAGACGCGGCATCCTGCCGCGTTCTTGGGGCGTGCCGTAGACCCGAAGAACGCGGCAGGATGCCGCGTCCACGTTTTCGGCCCCCCCCGCAGTCATCGCGGAGGAGGCCGCGCAGCGGCCGACGCGGCGACCTCTTGTCGGAAAGCCCCCGGTACGCGGATTCGTTTGGAGAGCGGCGGTTGCGCGCGACTGCCCCGCGGTTGTAGGATGGCGAACAAGTAGGACAGCACCCTTCGACGGGGGACAAGACGGGGATGACTCCGTACCACAGCCAATACTGGGCGCACGCCCTGACGCTCCGAAGCGCGGCGGGGAGCATAGAGACCCTGTCCCGCTCCCTCTCCAACGCCCGCGTTGACCTCAATCCCCACCAGGTGGACGCCGCCCTCTTCGCCCTGCGTTCGCCCCTGTCCAAGGGGGTCATTCTGGCCGACGAGGTCGGCTTGGGCAAGACCATTGAGGCGGGTATTGTGATCGCCCAGCGCTGGGCGGAGCGCCGCCGCAGCATCCTGCTGATTGTGCCCGCCACCCTGCGCAAGCAATGGCAGCAGGAGCTTGAGGAAAAGTTCTACGTGCCCACCGTGGTGCTCGACGCCCGGGCCTGCGCGCTGATGGAGCGGGAGGGCGCCGCCAACCCCTTCCAGCAGCACGACCGCATCGTCATCTGCTCCTACCAGTTCGCCGCCGCCCGCGCGCAGGATGTCGCCGGGACCCCGTGGGACCTGGTGGTCATGGACGAGGCCCACCGGCTCCGCAACGCGTTCAAGCCCTCCAGCCGCATGGCGCGCACCGTCGCCTTCGCCGTGGGCCAGTCGCCCAAGCTGCTCCTGACGGCCACCCCTTTGCAGAACACCCTCATGGAGCTGTACGGCCTGGTCAGCATCATTGACGAGCATGTCTTCGGCGACGCGGCGTCCTTCCGCGAGCAGTTTCTCCGCACGCCCGACGAGCAGACCCGCAACTACGGCCTCCGCGAGCGGCTCCGCTCCGTGTGCATGCGCACCCTGCGCAAGCAGGTGGTCGAGTACATCCCGTTCACCCGGCGCATCCCCATCGCGCAGGACTTCTGCCCCGGCGATGAGGAGCAGGCCCTCTACGACGCCATTTCATCCTATTTGCAGCGCGAGACGCTCATCGCCCTTCCCGCCAGCCAGCGCATGCTCATCACTCTTGTGCTGCGCAAGCTGCTGGCGTCGTCCACCTTCGCCATCGCGGGCACCCTGCGCAGCCTGATCGCCCGGCTGGAGGGCATTTCCGCGTCCGTCGGCTTCACCGAGGAGGACCTGGAGGAAATCGGGGAACTCGAGGAGGAGTGGGCGTCCGACGACGAGGAGCCCCCCGACAGCGGGTTCGAGATAGACCCCCGGCTCCTGAAGGAGGAGCTTGGGGAGCTGCGCCGCTTTGCCGCCCTTGCGGACGCCATCCGGGTCAACGCCAAGGGTGAGGCCCTTGTGCCCGCGCTGGCCATGGCCTTTTCCAAGGCGGAATCCATCGGCGCGCAGCGCAAGGCCATCATTTTCACCGAATCCCGGCGGACCCAGCAGTACCTCTTCGACCTGCTCTCGGAAAAGGGCTACGCCGGGCGGCTGGTCATGATGAACGGGGCCAACAACGACCCCGTCTCCCGCGAAATCTACGGCCGGTGGCTTGAGCGCCAAAGGGACCGGGACACCGTCACGGGCTCGCGCGCCGTGGACGTCAAGGCCGCCATCGTCGAGCACTTCCGCGACACCGCCTCCATCATGATCGCCACCGAGGCCGCCGCCGAGGGCGTCAACCTCCAGTTCTGCTCCCTCGTCGTCAACTACGACCTCCCGTGGAACCCCCAGCGGATCGAGCAGCGCATCGGCCGCTGCCACCGTTACGGTCAGAAGCATGACGTGGTCGTGCTCAACTTCCTCAACCGGCGCAACCAGGCCGACCAGCGGGTCTACCAGCTCCTCAGCGAGAAGTTCCGCCTGTTTGACGGCGTCTTCGGGGCCAGCGACGAGGTCCTCGGCGCCCTGGAGTCCGGCGTGGACATCGAGCGCCGCATCGCCCAGGTCTACCAGAGCTGCCGCACCCCCGACGAGATCGCCGCCGCCTTCGACGCCCTCCAGGCCGAACTCGACACCGAAATCCAGTCCCGCATGGCGGAAACACGCCGCACCCTCCTGGAAAACTTCGACGAGGAGGTCGGCGAGCGCCTGCGCATCCACCGCGACAGGACCCTCGAAAGCCTCTCCGAGCGCGAGCGCTGGCTCATGAACCTCACCCGCGCGGAGCTCAAAGGGCAGACGGAGTTCGACCCGGAGCGCCCCCGGTTCCGCTATTTCGGCCCCGACGCCCCGCACGGCTGGTACGACCTCGACTGGAAGCGCGCCGAACAGGGCGGCGAAATCTTCTACCGCCAGGGCCACCCGCTCGCCGCCCGCATCATTGACCGCGCCCTGGAGAGAGCCCTGCCGCCCGCCGCCCTCGCCTTCGACTATTCCGGGTCCGGCGCCGTCATCAGCATCCTCAAGCCCCTCGTGGGCCGCGCCGGATGGCTCGAACTCTCCAAGCTCACCGTCGAGTCCTTCGACACCGAGGAGTTCCTCGTCTTCGCCGCCCGCACCGAGGACGGCGACCCCCTGGACGACGAGACCTGCCGCAGGCTGCTCTCCCTCCCCGCCGCCGCAGACCCCGCCTGCCCCCCCCCGCCCGGACTGGAGGAGCTCCGCGCGGCGGAGGTGGGCGCCCGCCTGCGGATGGTCGAGGAGCGCAACGCCCGCCTCTTCGACGAGGAGGTCGTCAAGCTCGACCGCTGGTCCGACGACCTCAAGCAGGGCATGGAGCGGGAAATCAAGGAACTCGACAAGGCCATCCGCGAGGCCCGCAGGGCCGCCGCCCTCGCCGCCGCCCTTGCCGACAAGCTGGAGGCCCAGAAGCGGATCAAAGCCCTCGAGGCGGAGCGCGGACGCATGCGCCGCGAACTCTTCGACGCCCAGGACAGGATTGACGAACAGCGCGACGGGCTGATAGAACGGATCGAAAGACAGATGAAACAGCGGCAGACCTGTCAACCGGTGTTCACACTCCGGTGGCGCCTGCACTGAGGGAGACGCGCACATGGACGACAGCAGGATCACGGGTCCGGCCCGTCATTTTGCCGGCGCCGGCAAAATGATCGAACTCGGAAAGGGGGGGGAACGCGAAGTCCCTGATTCCCACCTCTCCCGCTTTGCCTGCTATCTCATCGCCCGGAACGGCGGCCCCCGCAAGCCGGAAGTCGCCCACGCGCAGGAATACGTAGCCGTGCAGACCCGGTGTCTGGATGCGCTCGCGGGCAGGGGCGTTCTCGCCCGGGTCGGAACAACGGGAAAGGGAACGCACTACGTCCTTTCACGGAAAGGGCTCACAAAGGGCTCATAGGGCTCACGGCGCAAAAGGGCTCGCAAAGGGCGCAATGGGCTCATGGCGGAGGAACACAGAAGGCCGAAACCCCGGGGAAGGCCCCGGGTGGAGCGGGAAAGCATGGCGAACACAAGACAAAAACTCGAACTCACCTGGATCGGAAAGGAAAACCGGCCCCGCCTGGAGCCGCGCATCCTCCTGGAGGACCCGGAGAGGTCGTACCATGCCGCAAGCCGGGTCTCCGAGAACGATCTCTTCGACAACCGGCTGATCTTCGGCGACAACCTCCTGGCGCTCAAGGCACTGGAACAGGAGTTCACCGGCAAGATCAAGTGTATCTACATCGATCCGCCGTTCAACACAGGTTCTGCGTTCGAACACTATGACGATGGCCTAGAACACTCCACTTGGCTCCAACTCATGCAACACCGATTGGAGATTCTGAGGCGCCTCTTGCTTCCTGAAGGCGTGTTGTTGCTTCACCTTGACGACAAGGAAATGGCATACGCCAAAGTGCTCTGCGATGAGGTATTTGGACGGCCTCAGTTCTTGAATATGTTTGTCGTAAAGACTTCGGATCCATCTGGACACAAAACGGTCAACCCGTCCCCTTATTCCCAAACAGAATATGTGCTTTTTTATGCAAAAGACCGTGCGCGGTACAAGTATGACCAGCGGTATGTCGAGTCATCTTACGACACCGGATACAACCGAGTGATATTAAACCCTAAGGAACCGTACACCAACTGGCGCTTTGGGAACATCAATGAGATTGTTTCAAAGCAGCTTGGGCACGACAGCACTCGTGAGGCGCAGAAATTCATGGGTCGAATGACCTTTTATGCTGTTGTGGCTCAATACGCGCTAGAGAATGCGCATGCTGTGTTTCAATTGACAGCGATTAGCAATGCTGCAGGTCGTTCGATAGTTAAAATGCGAGATGAGTCAGCGGCGAATCATGACAGAGTGTTCTTTCACCCGCGTGAGGGGCACGAGGATATTTATATTCTCAATGGAAGACAGATGTATTTCTACTCATCAAAAACCAAAGTGATCGATGGATCTAAGGTTCCAGCCAAGCCGCTAACAAATCTCTGGACAGATATTTCTTGGAACGGAATAGCCGGGGAGGGCGGAGTCGAGTTTAAGAATGGTAAGAAACCGGAGAAGCTGGTTCATCGCTGTATTGAGCTGTCCACTGAGCCCGGAGACATTGTTCTCGACTCCTTCGCGGGTTCCGGGACAACGGGTGCGGTGGCGCACAAGATGGGGCGGCGGTGGATCATGGTGGAGTTGGGCGAGCACTGCCACACACATATCATTCCCCGGCTGCAGAAGGTAATTGACGGCGAGGATCCGGGGGGGATCACGGAGGCCGCAGGCTGGCAGGGCGGGGGCGGGTTCCGGTACTACCGGCTGGCGCCGTCGCTGCTGGAGCGGGACCGGTTTGGCAACTGGGTCATCAGCCGGGAGTTCAACGCGGCCATGCTGGCGGAGGCGGTGTGCAAGCTGGAGGGGTTCGTGTATGCGCCGAGCGACGCCGTGTACTGGCAGCACGGTCACTCGACGGAGACGGATTTCCTTTATGTGACGACGCAGACCCTGACGCGGGACATGATGCAGCAACTGAGCGACGAGGTGGGCGCCACCCGCTCGCTGCTGGTGTACTGCGGCGCGTTCAGGGGCCGGGCGGACGCCTTTGCCAACCTGACGGTGAAGAAAATCCCCAAGGCGGTGCTGAGACGGTGCGAGTGGGGCCGCGACGACTACAGCCTGGAAGTGAGCGAGCTGCCGCCGCCCGCCCCCGCCCCGCCCCCCGAAGCGGCCCCGCCCGTGGCGCGCGGCAGCGCAAGGAGACAGCAGGAAACGGCATCGGGCCAGACGGACCTGTTTGAAGAGGGGGGCGAGCGATGAACCCGCAGGTGAACACCATCAGCAACCGGCTGAGCCTGCGCGCGCCGCAGCGCGAGGCGCTGGAGATTCTGGACCGCGTGTGCGACTTCATCCCGCTGCAGAAGGGCGGGGATGTCGGGGCGGCGCTGGACGCCATCCGGCCCTTATTCCCGTCGGTCGCGGATTTCGAGCGCGACTTCCCGTCGTTGTGCTTCGCGCTGGCGACGGGCGTGGGCAAGACGCGGCTCATGGGCGCGTTCATCAGCTACCTGCACCGCGTCGAGAGCATCCGGCACTTCTTCGTGCTGGCGCCGAACCTGACGATCTACGGCAAACTGATCGCGGACTTCACGCCGAACACGCCGAAATACGTGTTCCAGGGCATCTCCGAATTTGCCACCACGCCGCCGGTGATCATCACGGGCGACACCTATGAGCAGGGCATCGGCGTCCGTGACGGCTACCTGTTCGAGGCGGGCGAGGTGCACGTCAACATCTTCAACATCTCGAAGATCACCGGCGAAATGCGGGGGGGCAGCGCGCCGCGCATCAAGCGCCTGAGCGAGTACATCGGCGAGAGCTACTTCGAGTACCTGTCCAAGCTGGACGACCTGGTGCTGATCATGGACGAGTCGCACCGGTACCGGGCGGCGGCGGGCATGCAGGCCATCAACGACCTGAACCCCGTCCTGGGGCTGGAGCTGACGGCGACGCCCTTCATCCAGGCCGGGCAGCAGGTGCACCCGTTCCAAAACACGATCTATAGCTACCCGCTGTCCTGCGCGCTGAGCGACGGGTTCGTCAAGGAGCCCGCGGTGGCGACGCGCGAGAATTTCCAGGCGGACAACTACGACGGCGACGGCCTGGAACGGCTGAAACTGGAGGACGGCATCCGCTTCCACGAGAACACCAAGGTGGAGCTGGAGGTGTACGCGCGCGAGAACAGCCGGCCCATCGTGAAGCCGTTCATGCTGGTGGTGGCGCAGGACACGGGGCACGCTGACGCGCTGGTGCGGGTCATCGAGGACGACGGGTTCTTCGAGGGCCGGTACCGGGGCCGGGTCATCACGGTCCACTCCAACCTGCGCGGCGAGGAGCGGGACGAAACGGTCCAGCAGCTGCTCTCGGTGGAGGACCGGGAGAACCCGGTCGAGATCGTGGTCCACGTCAACATGCTCAAGGAGGGGTGGGACGTCACGAACCTGTACACCATCGTGCCGCTGCGGGCGGCCAACGCCCGGACGCTGGTGGAGCAGTCCATCGGGCGCGGCCTGCGCCTGCCCTATGGGAAGCGGACGGGCAACCCCGCCGTGGACCGCCTGACCATCGTGTCCCACGACCGGTTCCAGGAGATCATTGACCACGCCAACGACCCCCACTCCGTGATCCGGACGGGCATCGTCATCGGCCGCGACGTGCCGGACGGGAAGACGCGGGTGGTGGTGGCGCAGCCGACCCTGGAGACGCAGCTCCTGGGCGGGGAACCGGGGGCACCGGTGCAGGGGACCCTCCTGTTCGCGCGGCCCGAAGAGCGCCAGGCCATCCGCACGGTGCTCAACATCATCCGGGACTACGAGCGCCTGCCCCGTTCGGCGGACCTGCAGCTTCCGGAGGTCCAGCTGGAGCTGGTGGCGCGGGCGCGGGAGGTGATGACGCCGGCCCAGTACGAGATCGCGGGCACGTCGGAGCGGGTGGACCTGGAGCGGGTGGTGCGCGAGACGGCGGCGCGGTATGTCGCCTTGTCCATAGACATCCCCCGCATCGTGGTGGTGCCGAGGGGCGCGGTGACCGGCGGGTTCCGCGACTTTGACCTGGACACCTCCAACGTGCGCCTGCTGCCGGTGGCCACCGGCCTGATCTCCCAGGGGCTGCACGACGGAGCCCGGTATCGCCTGACCGGCGGCGACGGCATTGCGCCGGAGGACCGCCTGGAGGACTACCTCGTGCGCGGCCTCATAGACTTCGACGACGTGAACTACGATGAAAACGCCGAGCTGCTCTACAAGCTGGCCGGGCAGATGGTGCGCCACCTGCACTCGTACCTGAAGGACGACGACGAGGTGCTGAACGTGCTCCAGCACCACCAACAGACACTGGTCAACCTCATCCACGCGCAGATGCAGAACCACTACGAGGAGACGGCGGCGGAGTACGAGGCAAAGGTCAGCAAGGGGTTCACGACCATCCGGGAGACCGCGTTCAACGCGGCCGCCGACGAGGAGGTGCGCAATGTGCGCGCGCCTGTGGCCGACAGGCAGAACATCCGGCGCATGCTTTTCGGCGGCTTCCAGCGCTGCCTGTACTCCGTTCAGAAGTTCGACGCCGACTCCGAGCGGCGGTTTGCCGTGATCCTGGAAACGGACCCCGATGTGCTCAAATGGTTCAAACCGTCCCGGGGCGCTTTTGAGATCCACTACGGCCACGACGACGCGGCGTACAACCCCGACTTTGTGGTGGAGACCCAAACGGCCAAGTTCATCTGCGAGCCCAAGGCCGCCAATGAGATGGCCGACGAGACGGTGCTCGCCAAGGCCAGAGCCGCCGCCGTCTGGTGCCAGCACGCCACCAAACACGCCGAGACCTGCGGCGGCAAACCGTGGGCCTACCTGCTCATCCCCGACTCCGTCATCCAGGAAAACATGACCCTGCAGGGCCTGGCCGCCGCCCACACGTTCCGGCTGCCCGGCTGATTCCTCTTCCCGCTGTCTGTCGGTGGCGCCGTCGGTGCCTTTCCCGGGGTTGCGGCATGTCCGGGGGGTGTGCGATGTTACTCTGTGGGACGCATTGGGGCGGCCGAGAGGGTGCGATGACGGACAGCCGGGACATATCCCCCAAGTGGTATCAGCGGAGCTTCGGCGCGCTGTACCCGCTGGTCTACGCCCACCGGAGCCCGGAGGCGGCGGCGGGGGAGGCGCGTTTTGCCGCGGAGGCCGTCGGGTTGGGCGCGGGGGACCGTGTGCTGGACCTGTGCTGCGGCGCGGGGCGGCATGCGGCGCATCTGCTGGGGCGGACCCGCCGGGTCACGGGGCTGGACTGGTCGCCGGAGCTGCTGGCGGCGGCGCGGGCGGGGCTGGGGGGCGCGGCGGCGCTGGTGCGGGGGGACATGCGGGCCCTGCCTTTCGGCGGGGTCTTTGACGGGGTGTTCAATTTTTTCACGAGCTTTGGCTATTTCGCGGACGACGCGGAGAATGCGCGGGCGGCGGGGGAGATGGCGCGGGTGCTGCGGCCCGGCGGGCGGCTGTTTCTGGACCATATCGGCGCGGCGTGGGCGGCGGCGCGGCTGGTGCCGCGTTCGGAGCGCGAGCAGGACGGCCTCCGCATCGTGGAGGAGCGCTGGCTGGACGGCGGCGAACCGCCCGCGCGGGTGAACAAGGTGACCACGGTCTGGCGGGACGGCGCGTGCCTCGGGCGCTTTCCGGAGTCGGTGCGGCTGTACACGCTGGAGACGCTGGGGGCCGTGCTGTCCGGCGCGGGGCTGGCGGTCGAGCGGGTGTTTGGCGACTACGGGGACGTTTCCCCCGGCCCCGACGCGCCCCGGCTGATTTTCGTGTGCAGAAAGGGCGGGTGACATGACGGCGGATTTTGCGGCAGCCTATGCGTCCGGCGACCCAGCGGCCTGCGCGCTCCTTGGCGGGCCGCACGGGCGGCTGTTCACCGCGCCCGGCCCCGTGCCCGCGCCGCCGCCGGAGGTTGTTTCCGAGATCAACGAACACCAGGCGCGGCTGGGCACGGCCGCGCGGATTCCCGCAGGCGCGCGCCTCCTCGTCACGGGCCAGCAGCCCGGCCTCTTCGCGGGGCCGATGTACACGGTGTACAAGGCGGCGACGACGGTGTTGCTGGCGCGGGAGCTGGCGGCCACCACCGGCGCGCCCTGCGCGCCCGTGTTCTGGACCGCCTCCGAGGACCACGATTTCGACGAGGTGCGCACGGCGCACTTTCTCGACGCGCGCCGCGCGCCGTTTTCCCTGTCCCTGCCCGCGGAGGACCCGCCGTCCGACCGGCCCCTGTTCGCCGTGCCCGCAACCGAGGCGCTGCACGCGCTCATTGACGAGGCGGCGGCCCGCTGCGCGGGGTCCGAGCTGACGCCGGAGGTGGCGGCCTTCCTGCATGACACGGCGTCGGCGTCGGACTCGCTGGCGGATTGGTTCCAGCGCATAATGGCCCGCCTGTTCGGCGGCACGCCGCTGGTCCATTTCGCGCCCCACTGGCCCGCCGCGCGGGCGGCGGTGCGCGGCGTGATCCGGCGCGAGATCGAGACCCCCCTCGTGTCCACGCGCCTCGTGAACGGGGCGGCGTCGGCGCTGGAGCGCCTGGGGTATGCGGCGGGGGTGCGGCGTCCGGAGACGGCGTGCAACTTCTTCCTGCTGTCCGGCGGGCGGCGGCTGCGCGTCCACTGGCAGGACGGCCGCTTTGTGCTGCCCGACGCCCCCGGCGGGGACTACGAACCGGCGGCGCTGCTGGACCTGCTGGAGGCGGAACCGGGGCGCTTCTCGCCGAACGTGGTCCTGCGGCCCGTGGTGCAGCAGGCGCTCTTCGGCGCGGCGGCCTGCGTCTGCGGCCCCGGCGAAACGGTATACTGGGCGCAGCTCGGCGGCGTCTTCGACCACTTCGACACGCCCTTCCCCGTGGTGTGGCCGCGGGCGCGCGCCGTGATCCTCGGCGCGAAGGAGCGCAAGCACCTGCGCGCATTCGGCCTGCCGGCGGAGGCGCTGGCCACCGGGGCGGACGCGGTGGTGGACCGGGCGCTGCGGGACGCGCCGCCGCCGGAGGCGCTGGCGGAGGCGCGGCGGCGACGCGACGCGATGCTCGCGGAGGCGGAGGCGCTGCGCGCGCGGCTTGGCGAAGGCCCCGCGGCGGACGCGGCGGCGAAACTGGCGGAGGCGGTGGGGCAGGGCTTCGGGCGCGTCGAGCGCGCGCTGCTGCACGGAGACCGCGAAAAGGTCGCCGCGCTGTCGGCGCGGGCGCGGCGGCTGTGCGATGTGGCGATGCCCGGGGGGCGTCCGCAGGAGCGGGCGCTGTCCCCGTTCACGTGGCTGTTTTCCGAGGGCTTCGGCTTCACGGACGCCGTGCTGCGCGGGCTGGACCCGCACGCGCCCGGCGTGCAGGAGATGGAAATCGGATGAGCGGAGAGACCACACCGGTGGATGTGCTGGCCGTCGGCGCGCATCCCGACGACGTCGAGATCGGCTGCGGCGGGCTGCTGGCGAAGCTCGTGCGCGACGGATACAGCGTCGCCCTGGCCGACCTTACGGCGGGGGAGACGGGCACCCGCGGCACCGTGGAGGAGCGGCGCGTGGAGGCGGCGAACGCCGCACGCGTGCTGGGGGTCCGCGCGCGCGTGTGCGCCGGCCTGCCCGACGGCGGCGTGGCCAACACGCCGGAGCAGCAGCGCGCGGTGATCCAGATCGTGCGGCGGTTCCGGCCGAAGGTGCTGGTGACGCTCATGGACCGCGACCGGCACCCGGACCACTCGGCGGCGCATGTCCTCGTGCGCGAGGCGAACTTCCTGGCGGGACTCGCCCGCATCGAGACGGGCCAGCCCGCCCACCGCACCCCGGTGCTTTATTACTTCCACCCCTACACCGACTTCACCGGCACGCCGGACTTCCTCGTGGACGTGACCGACACCTTCGACACCAAGCTCGCCGCCCTGGCGGAGCACAAATCCCAGTTCCACAACCCCGACCATCCCGGCGAGCAGACCTACATCTCGTCGCCCGAATTCTGGGAGGGCATCACCGTCCGCGCCCGCTACTGGGGCGGGCGCATGGGCGTGCGGTACGCCGAGCCCTTCTTCTGCGAGGGGCCCCTGCTGTTGGACACCCTCCCCGGGCTGAAAGGAACCGCCCCATGAAACTCGGCATCACCTGCCAGGCCGGCACCGGCGGCAGCGGCATCCTCGCCACCGAACTGGGCCTCGCCCTCGCCGCGCGGGGACACGAGGTCCACTTCGTCACCCTCGAGCAGCCCTTCCGCCTCGCCGGCTTCCGCGAGAACGTGTACACCCACTACGTCGAGGACGTGACCTACCCCGTGTTCCGCGTGCCGCCGTACACCCTGTCGCTGGCGTCCAAGATCAGCGAGGTGGCCGAGGAGCACGGGATCGAAATCTGGCATGCCCACTACGCCATCCCCAACGCGGCGGCGGCGCTCTTCGCGCGCGACATGCTGCCGCCCGAGCGGCGATTCTGCCTCGTCACCACGGTCCACGGCACCGACATCACCCTCGTCGGCGGGCACCCGTCGTTCTACCGCGCCACGCGCTTCGCCATGGAGAACAGCTGCGTCGTCACCGCCGTGTCCGACTGGCTCAGCCGCGAGACGGAGCGCGAGTTCGCCCTGACCGTTCCCGTGCGCACCATCCACAACTTCACGGACCCCGAACGGTTCAAACCGAAGCCCGCCGTGAACCGCGACCGGCTCGCCGCCCCCGGCGAGCGCATCGTCATGCACGTCTCCAACTTCCGCCCCGTGAAGCGTGTCACCGACGTGGTGCGCGCCTTTGCCCGCATGCTGGAGGAGGTGGACGCGCGGCTGCTCCTCGTGGGCGACGGCCCCGAGCGCCTCAGCGCCGTCGGCGTGGCCAAGCAGCTCGGCGTCCTCGACAAGATCACCAGCCTGGGCAACGTGGAGAACATCGAGGACCTGCTGCCCGCCGCCGACCTCGTGTTCCAGCCCAGCGAGCACGAGAGCTTCGGCCTCGTCCCGCTCGAGGCCATGGCCTGCGGCGTGCCCGTCCTTGCCACCGCCAGCGGCGGCGTCACCGAGGTCGTCGAACACGGCGTCACCGGCTACCTTTGCGGGGTCGGCGACATTGACGCCATGGTCCGCCACGGCGTCGCCATCCTGTCCGACCCCGCCCTGCGTGCGGCCCTGGGCGCGCGGGCGCGCGAGCGCGTCCTGACGCGGTTCCCCGTGGACCGCATCGTCGGCCAGTACGAGGCCCTGTACGCGGAGGTGCTGGAGCGCCGCCGCGCGCTCGGCGGCGCCCCCCACTGAGAAAGGAGAGAGGTCATGGGCTGCGAAACCTGCTTCATGCGCAAACACTACGAGAAGAACCCCCGCTCCCTGCTCGGGCGGATCTGGCGCTGGCACACGGGCTTCTGCCCCGGCTGGCGCGGCTACCTCAAGAGCCTGACCCCCGAGGCCCGCGCCGAACTCGACGCGCGGCTGGCCGAGGCGGCGAAGAAGTGACCGGGGCGCCCCGCCCGCGGCGCGGCGGGGGATGCACGTAACATAGAGAGGGTTGTGCGATGAGAATGGGCGCGTGGATCGGTCTGTTCCTGATTGCGGGGGCGTCTCTCGCCGCGGAGCCGGTGAAACAGTGGGAGGACACGCTCACGCTGCCCACCTACGGGTGGGAGGACGACCCGAACCCGGTGTTCCAGGCGTATGAGACATCCATCTACTACCCCTGGACCCGGCAGGACCACCTGCCGCCGCACAAGGAGGACCGCGCCTACCGCGCCCTGCACCTGGAGAACGAGTACCTGCACGTGGTCTGCCTGCCCGGGCTGGGCGGGCGCATCCACTCGGTGTTCGACAAGACCACCGGGGAGGAGATGTTCCACAAGAACGACGTGATCAAGCCCGCGCTCATCGCCATGCGCGGCGCGTGGATCGCCGGCGGCATCGAGTGGAACGTCGGCCCCCAGGGCCACACGGTTTTCATGATGGAGCCCGTGGGCGGCGTGCTGGAGGCGAACCCCGACGGCTCCGCCACCCTCATTGTCGCCGCCGTGGAGAAGACCTTCCGCACGCGCTGGGAGGTGCGCCTCACCCTGCATCCCGGCCGCGCGCTCCTCGACGAGGAAATCCGCCTGACGAACCCCACCGACGGGGTGCAGCCCTACTACTTCTGGAACAACACGGCCTTCCCCAGCCGGCCCGGCACCCGCTTCATCTACCCCATGACCCTGGGCACGGACCACAACGGCACCACCTTCTTCACCTGGCCGGAAAACGGGGGCCGCGACATCACCTGGCTCAAGAACTACGACACCATGACCTCCGTGTTCGGGTACAAGGTGGACTTCGACTTCTTCGGCGCCTATGACGCCGAACGCGACCGCGGCATCGTGTCCCACGCCAACCACCACCAGGTGCCCGGAAAGAAGGCCTGGACCTGGGGCACCGACGACTTCGGCGTTTACAGCCAGACGGGCCTCACCGACGCGGGCCGCGACGAGGCCCCCTACATCGAGGTGCAGAGCGGCCCCCTGCGCACGCAGGCGGACCACGGCATGATGCGCCCCCGCCAGACCATCGCCTGGCGCGAGTGCTGGTATCCCGTCCACGGTCTCGGCGACGGCTTCGACTTCGCCAACGGCGACCTGGCGGTCTCCGTGAAACGCGACGGCGCCGGGCTCGCGGTCCGCATGATCGCCACCGCCGAACACGCCGCCGCCGAGTGCGCGCTCTTCGGCGCGGACTCCGCGCCGCTGGGCGCGCGGATCGTCACCCTCTTCCCGAAGACGCCCAACGTCCTCGCGTTCGACCTCGGGAAGGACGTGCCCGCCGACGCGCCCCTGCGGCTGCGGGTCTCCGTCCCCGGCGCGGTCCTGCTGGACCAGGTTTTCCCCCTGCAAATCCCCAAGGTGAACCCGCCCAGCCTGGAGAAGAAGCCGTCCCGCGCCGACGGCCTCCCCACGGCGGACGAACTGTTCGCGGAGGCTTTCCTGCTGGACAGCCAGTCGGATCCCGACGGGGCCCGCACCGCCTACGGCAAGGCGCTCGCGACGGACCCGGCCCATGCCGACACGCTCTGGGCGCTGGCCGTCCTCGACAACGAGCAGGGGCTCCACGCAGACGCGGCGGCCCATGCGGAAAAGGCCCTCGAGCGCGACCCGGAGCACGGCCCCGCCGCCTACCAGCTCGGCGTGGCCTGCCTGCGCCGGGGGGATTTCGCGGCGGCGGCCACCTGGGGGTGGAAGGCGTCGCGCTGCGCGGGCCTGGAGGCCGCCGGCCTCAACCTAGCGGGCCGCGCCGCCATGAACCTCGGACGGCCCGACGAGGCGCGCTCCCTGTTTGAGCGCGCCGCCGCGTGGGCGCCCCAGGACCGCGCCAACCGCGACAGCCTGCTGGCCGCGCGGTACGCTCTGGGCGGCGGGGAGGCCCTGGCAAAGGACCTCGCGGCCGTCCGCAAGGACGCCCCGCTCGACCCGCTGCCCGCGCTGCTGGAGCCGATGGCGCGCGGCGAGGTTCCCGCGCTGGTGCCCGCCCTCCGGGGGCTTGGCGGCGACCCCGTGTTCAACGTTCTCGACGCTGCCGCGTTCTTCGCGGACCACGGCCAGCCCGCGGCGGCGCTGCTGCTGCTGCGCGCCGCCCTCCCCGACAAGACGCTGTTTCCGCAGGACGACCCCTTCGTCCTCTACGCCGCCGCGTATTACCGCGACCGGCTCGGCGACGACGCGCCGCCCCCCCTGAAGGCCGTCCCCGTGGACGACCTGCTCGCCCGCGCCGCCGCCGCGCCCCTGTCCAAGAACTTCCCCCACGGCGCGCAGGCCTTCGCCGTGCTGGAATGGGCCGCCGCCCGGCAGCCCGCCGCCGCCAACGCGCCGTACCTGCTCGGCCTTGCCTGCGCGGGCGCCCACCGCCTGGACGAGGCCGTCGCGCGGTGGGAGGCCGCCGTCGCGCTCGACCCGGCCCTCGCGCCCGCGTGGCGGCTCCTCGGCCTGCACCGCTGGAAAAAAGACGCCGACCTGGCCGGTGCGGAGGAGTGCCTGAAGAAGGCCTTCGCCGCCGCCCCCGGCGACCAGGTCATCCTTAACGACCTCGCCGCCGTGCTCACGGCCCTCGGGCGGCGGCCCGAGGCGCTCGCGCTGGTCGAGGCGCTGCCCGCCGGCGTTGACATCCGCTACGACCTCGCCCTCTGGCGCGCAGAGGCCCTGCTGGGCGAGAAGCAGTACGACCGCTGCCTCGACCTCCTGCGCACCGGCGACTTCACCAACTGGGAGGGCGCCACCAAGCCCCGCGACCTCTACACCGCCGCCCTCACGGCGCGCGGGAAGCTCCGCGCCGAAGAGGGGCGCACCGGGGACGCCCTCGCCGACTTCCGCGAGGCCCTCACCTACCCCGAAAACCTCGGCGTCGGCCGCAAATACAAACCCACCGAGGCCGAGGCCCGCTACTGGGCCGGCAAAATGCTCCACCTGCTCGGCCGCACCGAAGAGGCCCGCGCCGAATGGACCGAGGGCGCAAGCCAGGTGGACCGCCAGTCCCCGCCGCTCCCCTTCATCACCGTCACCGACGCCCAGGACGCGCACGTCAAAAAATGCGCCGCCGCCCTCGAACTGCTGCCGAAATAGGCGGGAAAGGGGAGGGCGCCAGGCCGCGCCCCAATATGCGTTGACCTGCGGCGCACGCCTGTGGGGGCGCCGCCCGCCGCGCCCTCTCCCCGTGCCCGGGGCGCACACGAAAAGACCAGGACCCCCGCCCGTAGGGGCGCCGCTTGCCGCGCCCTCTTCTCGCGCCCTCTCCCCGCACAACATCCCCGTTTTTGAACGCGGTCTTACCCGGCAACGGCCGCCCCCGCTTTGACAATTCCCCCGCAGAAACGGTACTATTCCCCGGAGCGGCGCATGCGCCGCTACTGTCTTTTCTACAGTGGACGGGTAGCTCAGTTGGTAGAGCATCGGACTTTTAATCCGGTGGTCGCGGGTTCGAGCCCCGCCCCGTTCACCATTGATTTACAACGCAAACGCCGCAACTCCCCCGCCTCCCAGCGCCCGAAAACCGCCGGCATTCCTTACTGCCCCAGGGACCGCGCCGTGCTACGCCCCTTGGAGTGCGGTAGCTTGCTACCGCCTTTCTTCGCGCGGGCTCGCCCGCGCGCCCCTTCCTGCAGACTCCAGACTCTTCTTTTCCCCCTCAAACCTCCGCGTCCTCGTCGCCGGAAGGCTCCGGGCCTGCATTGCCCTCCAGCACCTGGTTCGCGTGCCGCGTCACCAGGCTGTCCCAGCTCACATCCGCGCGGATCAGCGTCGCGTCCACATGCACCGTCCGGGCGTTCACCAGCCCCGCGTCCCTATTCATTGGCGCTGCGGCAGGGAATGCCCCCTTCTCCGTTCCACCTGTTCCACCCAATCCCGGCCGAAGCCAGAGATTCTTCTTATAAGGAAGTGTTATTATTTAGAACCCGCTAAGTGCTATTGACAAACAATCAAAACATCTATATACTGGTGGGCGAGACTTGATACGGGGGAAACAGTGGCCGGTTGCTTGTAGTTGGATCGGCTGCACAGGGAAAGGGATGGTCATGCGTGGTACGGTTCGGCTGGGTGTGCTGGTTGGGGTTGCGGTGCTGGCGCTTGGAGGGGTGGGGTTCTTTGCCGGGTGGGCCGGGTTGCCGGGGGCTTCGGCGCAGTCGCCGTCCCCCTCCCCGTCCCCCGCTCCTGCCGTCAGCCAGGCCGCGGCGGTCCGCGCGTGGTATGAGCGGACCCTCCAAGCCTCTCCGCCGCCCGCACACACACCCATGGAGGTCTGCGAGACCTCGCTTTCCACGGACATTCCCGCCGCGCTGCTTGATCCGGAGGCCGTCACCGAACTTCTCCCCGAGGCAAAGAGCCTGAAGGGCCTGGAAAACCGCCTGGAAACCCTGCGCGACCGCCGTTCGCCGACGGCGGCGAAGATGCAGTCCGGGGGAGCCTCCCGCGCGCCGAAGGACCTCAAGACGCTGGACCAGTTCTTTGTCAGTCTCAACCTGGCCTCAGATTTCGCGTACACGTGGGAGTACTTTGACAGCACTGCCGCCCCCGGGACCATAGACTGCAACGCCCTGCTGACGACCACGGCGGGACAGATCACCCCGCTCGCCCCCAACGGCATCCCGGACCAGACCGAATTCCTTCTGCTCCAGGAAATCCTCCAAACCGAGGGGTATGACCGTTCCGCGCAGGGGGGGGCCTCCCAGGCCGCCGCCGCCGCGCGGTGGTACACCATCGAGGACGCGTTCGCCCTGGTGGAAGGGGTCTCCTCCGTGGACCAGCGAATCAGGAACACCATCACCGCCTATTGCATGCTCGGGGACTTGGTGTCTGTCTATGTCGGCCTGCTGATGGGGTCGGCCGTCGGATGGCTCCCAGAAACCGAGACCGCCCAGAACGACCTGCTCCATTATCCCCCCTGGCCCTTCAGCTTTGTTGGGGACACCGACGGTGACGGGCTCAGCAACCTGCTGGAATGGCAGGACGCCCCGTCAACCTACCTTGTCAGGGCGGCCGACCCGCTCCAATGTCCGACGGGCACCTTCCGCACCATGACCCGCACCATGGAGGGGGGCGCTTTGTGGCCCTACCCCGTGGCGGAGAAATACGCCTCCGGATCGGACGCCATGCTCCGCGCCATCGCCTGCCCGCCGTGGGAGTTCAAGCGGTGGGAGATCACCCCGTCCGGCGGCAGCATGCAGACCAGCACGGCCAACCCGCTGTTTGTGACCATGGACACGGACGTCGCCGTCCACGCTGTCTACGGTCCGGACGAGGACGCCGACATCGCGCCGTACATAGACGACCCCGCGCTGGAACAGGCCATTCGTGTGGCCGTCGGCTCGTTTGGCGGCCCTCTGTACTGGTCCGAGGTGCTGGACGGAAAGCTCACCTCCCTGACCGCCTCCGGCCTGGGAATCAGCCACCTTGACGGCCTGGAGCTGCTGGTGGAGCTGGTCACCCTCGACCTGTATGACAACGAGATTGCGGACATCGAGGAGGTGTCCATGCTGACCTCCCTCGAAGAGCTGGACCTGGGGCGCAACAGCATCACGGACCTCTCCCCCCTCGCCCCGCTGGTCAACCTGACGGCGGTGGAGCTTGGCTGCGGCAACATCCTCACCCGGGGTATTGCGCCCATTCCCGGCCAAAGTAACCAGATTGTGGATGTCAGCCCCCTGGCGGACCTCACGCAGCTCACTTTTCTCGGCCTCAGCGGCAATGACATCACAGACGTTTCCCCGCTGGCGGATCTGGAGAATCTCCAATACCTTGCCCTTAGCGGCAATCCGGCCACGGACTTCTCCCCCCTCTACGGGTTGCAGGACCTGGTCCTGCTGGGGCTGGGCGACCTCGGGCTGAACGACACGCAGATGACCTCCCTGCTCTCCAACTGGCCGGACCTCATGGGCGTGGACGTCTCCTGGAACAACCTCACCTCCCTCTCCTGCGTCTCCTCCTGCACGGGGCTGCAGCTCATTCTGGCGCACGGTAACTTCTCCCTCGCCAGCATCGCCGCCCTGTCCAACACGCCAGACCTCCAGGTGCTGCTGGCGGCAAGCTGCCAGATCACCTCCGCCGACGCCCTCGCCGGGGTCGCCGAGTCGGAAAACACCTTCTATCTCCAGGACAACCAGATTTCCGGCCTGTCCGCCCTTGCTGCGGCGACGTTCACGGACAGTTACGTTGACCTGACCGGCAATCCCCTCACGCAGGACGACGTGTGCACCCATATTCCGGTCCTGGAGGCGCGGGACAACCAGGTGGACCACGACGCCTTTTGCGGCCCGTCCTATTCCCTGGGCACCGCCGTGAGCCCGGCCGATTCGGGGGCCGTCTCTCCCTTCACGGGCACCCGCGCGGTCGCGCAGAACAGCACGGTGCAGCTGGAGGCGGTGCAGACTAATCCGGCCTATGTGTTCCAGTCGTGGCAGGGCGACGCCTCGGGCACGGACCCGCAGACCGCCGTCGAGATGACGGCGAACAAGAATGTCACCGCCGTGTTCGCGGCCAGTGCCATCACCCTGACCATGCTACCCCACGAAGGCGTGGGGACGGTGTCCCCCGCCCCCGGCGAATGGGCCTGCCGCAGCGGCGAATACCGCTGCCTCTCCGCCGCCCCCGGCCCTGGATGGGCTTTCCTGCACTGGGTGGACAGCGCCAATGCGGTGGTTTCCGACGACCCGAACCACTGCTTCGAGGTCTCCGCCAGCACCTCCTTCAGGGCGGTCTTCCTGCCCGCCGAGGTGACGCTGGACATGTACCGCGTGGGCGAGGGGTCTGTGCAACCCCCGGAGGGGCGCCACTATTTCCTCTACAACGACGATGTCTCCCTCCAGGCCTGGCCGTTCTCCGGCTGGTTCTTTGACCAGTGGTCCGGTGACGCCGCGGGAGGCGAACCCCTCAGCTCCATCGTCATGAACCAGAACCGGGAAATCACGGCGAACTTCGCGGCCTATGACGGGTCCCTCACGGTCCAGGTGACCGGCCAGGGCTCCGTGTCCCCCACGCCGGGCGTCCATTGCCACCTGGACGGCGACGTGGTCCCCTTTGAGGTGGACCCGGCCCCCGGCTGGATGCTCGACCACTGGGAGGGGGCGCTCGCCTCCGAGGGCCGCTACCGCAAGCCCTCCCTGGTCACCCAGGGCACGCAGACCGTCACCGTGGTCTTTGTCCAGGTGCCCCAGACCGCAGTGACCTTCGCCGACGCCAACCTGGAAGCCGCCGTGCGCGGCGCCATAGACAAGCCCGCGGGTGACCTGTACCTCACCGACCTGGTCGGACGCGATCCGGAGTTCACCGAACTCGACGCCTACAGCAGCCAGATCGCCTCGCTGCAGGGCCTGGAACACTGCGCCGACCTGACCTTCCTGAATCTCTCCGGCAACCCGGGCATCACCAGCCTTGCCCCCGTGGCCCCGCTGGTCAACCTGCAGATACTTATCCTGTCCGGGACCCAGCCCGTCTCCCTGGAGCCCATCGGGGACCTGCACCACCTGTTCGGGCTCGTGCTGGACGGGTGCGGCGTGTCGGACTGGTCCTTCCTGGCCCCTCTCACGGAGCTGTGGGTACTCAGCGTCGGGGACAACGGTGTGTCGGACCTGTCTTTCCTGGCCAATCGCACGGGGCTGTGGGGTCTCAGCATCGCCGACAACGATGTGACAGACCCGTCCATCCTCTCCACCCTCACGAACTTGGAGCACTTGGAAGTCTCCTCCAACCCCCTGGCGACCGCCGGGTTGGGCTTCGCCGCTCCGCTGGTCAACCTCACGTATTTTCAGGCGGATGACATCGGCGTGTCCGATCTCACCCCCCTGGCGGGACTGGGAAACCTGGAGATGCTGTATCTGGAGGACAATGACATCACCGACCTGGCCCCCCTCGTGGCAAACACCGGCCTGGCCAGCGGCGACGACGTGCGTCTTTCCATGAACCCCCTGACCCAGGAGGCTCTCTGCACGCAGATTCCCGCCCTGCAGGCCCGCGGCGTGTATGTCTTGCATGACGGGTCGTGCCGGCATGTCCTGGATGTGGACGTCGTCGGGGAGGGCTCGGTCGCCCTGTCCCCGGACCAGACGGACTATGCCCCGGACACGGAGGTCTCCCTCACCGCCACAGCGGACGACCACTGGCATTTTGTGGAGTGGCAGGGCGACGCCACCGGCGGCACTTCCCCCGCCACGGTCACCCTCGACACCAACCGGGCGGTCACCGCGGTCTTCGCCGTGGACCGCCACACCGTCACCGTCACCGCCCCCGGGGGCGGGCTGGTCACCCTGAGTTCCGGGGAGGAAAGCGACGGCCCCGCGGCGGAGGTCTCGCTGGAGCTGGACTACGGCGCTTCGTACACCGTCACAGCCACCGCGGAGGACCACTGGCATTTCCTCGAATGGCAGGACGACTTGACAGGCGCCCAGACCCCGGCCCAGGGCACCGTCTCCGGGGACCTGGAGATCACCGCGGCCTTTGAGAAGGACACGCACACCGTGTCCCTCTCCACCCTGCAGACCACCGGCGGCACGATCACCCTGGCCGCCGGCGCGAATTCCGACGGCCCGGACACCGAGGTCTCTCTGGAGGTGGACTACGGGACCGAAGTGACCCTCACCGCCGCCCCGGCATCGTTGTGGCAGTTCTCCGAGTGGACCGGCGACGTGACGGGATCGGGGAATCCCGTGGCAGTGACGGTCGGCGAGGATATGGACGCCGAGGCCGTCTTCACGCAGACCCAGCACACCATCACGGTGAGCGCCGTCAGCGCCCACGCGGGGCTCTCCCTCCCGGTGGAATGCGCCATCACACTCACCCTCACGGCCAACAACCTCTATGACGGCCCCGCGGCCTCCGTCTCCCTGCCCAATGTGTCCTACGACGCGGCGTTCACCGTCGAGGCCGATGTGGCCGAGGGATGGCGGCTCAAGGAATGGCAGGGCGGGGGCGTCTTCACGGGCAATGCCCTGCTGCTGCAGGGCACCTTCGCCGGGGACCTGACGGGCACCGCCGTCTTTGCCAAAGAACAGACGCTTTCCGTGGAGCTGGCCCCGGACTCGCTGGTGAAGGTGGACGTCTATGGGCCGGACCTGATGGCCCCGGACGCCTCCACGGTGCTGGACGCGACGGAGCAGCGGGTGCTGTATGAGTATGTCGTGGACTATGGCACGGAGCTGACGCTGTATCCCTATCCGCTCAACGAGGCCCCGTGGCGCTTCACGGGGTGGCTGGGGGACGACGCCTCTCTGGTGGTGGACGGGGTGGTGGAAATGACGGACGACATCGCCCTGGTGGCCGGGTTCACGCCGGAGTGGGCGCTGGTGCTGGAGGATCCGGGTATTGCCGCCGTGCCGGAACCGTATTACACGGGCCGGTATCTGGACGGCGTGGAGGTGGTGCTCACGGCGGTGCCGCCGGAGGGGTACCATCTCTCCGGGTGGACGGGCCACCTGTCGGGGGCGGTGAATCCGGAAACGCTGGAGATGGACGGAAACAAGGCGGTCGGCGCGGTCTACGCGAAGGACGGGCACACGCTCACCGTCGCCTGCGACGGGGA
>JAAYBR010000045.1 GCA_012730045.1 Candidatus Hydrogenedentota bacterium
CATCACCAGCACGAGGTCCGGCATCACCCCCTCCAGCCGGAGCAGCTCCGGCCAGTTGGTCTGGAACAGCGCGAAGAGCACCGCCCAGGCGAACCACCACAGGTTCCGGCCGATGGACCCGCCCCGCCACCTCACGGCGCGTACCTTTCCTGCAGCGGGCGCGTGTCCGGGGTTTCCGGCGCGCGCGACGCGGCCGCGTCCGGCGCGGGCGGCAGGTCCAGAAAGTCGCCCGCGGGGCCGCCCACGTATTCGGGGTCGTCCACCGCGCGGCGGATCAGAAACACCTCGTCCACGGCGTAGGGGTTCACGGCGGGAACCACCTCGGCGCTCTTCCACAGCGCGCCCCCGTCGTGCACCGCGCCGATGCGGCCGATCAGCAGCCCCGGGGGGAAGAGGCTCTCCGGGCTCGTGACCACCACGTCCCCCGGCCGGATGTCCTCCTTCATGTCTATGTATTCCATGGTGCAGATGCGGTTGAAGTCGCTGCCGTTCGCCTGCACCACCCCGTCGTAGGCGCGCACCCGGTTCCGCAGCACCATCGCGCCGATGCGGCAGTCCACATGGTGCAGCGTCGCCACCGTCGAGGTGAAGTCCGCCGTCTCCGTGACCACCCCCACCACGCCCTGCGGGCCCACCACGCAGGTGGCCGGGCGCACGCCGTGGCGGCTGCCCCGGTCAATGCGCAGCATGCCCTTGTAGGTCTCCAGGATCGCGGCGGGCTCCAGCGTCAGGCGCGGCGTCTCGCGGAGGTAGCGGGCCATCTCGCGCAGCCGCGCGTTCTCCCGCTCCAGCATGGCCAGCCGCGCCGTGTCCAGCTTCAGCTTCGCCGTCTCCTCCCGGAGACGGGCGGCCTCCGCCAGCGCGCCCTGGTAGTCGGAAACGTAGCGGTAGGCGCTGCCCAGGCGGTCCGCCGCCGCCTTGCGGGCCTTCTGGAAGGGGTAGGCCGTCGTGGTGACCACGCGCATGACCCCGCGCCGCACGAGGGAGGATTCGGTGCCCCGGACGAGCGACACCGCGCACGCCAGCACCAGGGCCGCGAGCACGACCACCGGCCGGTGCTCGCTCAGTATGCGCCCAATGTTCAGCAACGGGGGGATTCTCCACGCGCCCGCGGGCCGGGGTCCGGCGCGGGCGCCTCAGGCGCGTCAGACTTCTTCGGGCTTGAAATGCTTCAGCTCCTCCAGGAACTTGCCGCCCCCCAGCACCACCGCCCCCAGCGGGTCCTCCGCCACCGTCACATGCAGGCCCGTCTCCTTGTGGATCAGCTCGTCCAGCCCGCGCAGCAGCGCGCCGCCGCCCGCCAGCACCACGCCCCGGTCCACGATGTCCGCCGACAGCTCCGGCGGCGTCCGCTCCAGCGTCACCCGCACCGCGTCCACGATCGCGCTCACCGGCTCCTGCAGCGCCTCGCGGATCTCCTCCGACGTGATGGTGATCACCTTGGGCAGCCCCATCACCTGGTCCCGGCCCTTCACCTGCATCTCCAGCTCCTCCTTCAGCGGGAACGCCGACCCGATGGCGATCTTGATGTCCTCCGCCGTCCGCTCGCCCACCATCATGTTGTAGGTGCGCTTCAGGTGCTGGATCACCGCCTGGTCCATCCCGTCGCCCGCCACGCGCACCGACTTCGCGAACACGATCCCGCCCAGCGAGATCACCGCCACCTCCGTCGTCCCGCCGCCGATGTCCACGATCATGCAGCCCTGCGGCTCCTGCACCGGAAGCCCCGCCCCGATCGCCGCCGCCATCGGCTCCTCGATGATGTACACCTTCTTCGCCCCCGCCTGCACCGCGCTCTCCACCACCGCGCGCCGCTCCACCGCCGTGATTCCCGAGGGCACGCTCACCGCCACCCGCGGCCACGCCAGCCGCCGGCGGTTGTGCACCTTGTGGATGAAGTAGCGGAGCATCACCTCCGTGATCTCGAAGTCCGCGATCACCCCGTCCTTCATCGGCCGGATCGCCACGATGTTCCCCGGCGTGCGGCCGATCATGTGCTTCGCCTCGTTCCCCACCGCACGCGGAAGCCCCGTGTCCTTGTTGATCGCCACCACCGACGGCTCGCTCAGCACGATGCCCTGGCCCTTCACATACACCAGCGTGTTCGCCGTGCCCAGGTCAATGGCCATGTCATGCGAAAACAGGCCCGGGAGATAACGGAGTATTCCAAACACAATGCGCCCTTTCAGCAAAACGCGCCGCCGCCGCAGGCGCGGCCGCGCCGAGTGCAAATCTAAATCATGGAAAGTAAAGGACTTAACGGGTCCCCGCCGGAGGGCCGATTATACCAGAAAACAGGGGGAAATCCAAACCTCCGCCCCACCGCGCCCCGCGCCGCCCAAACCCGCCGAAACCACGGCAAGGCAACGGCCCGCACCCCCCGCCCGGATGACACCCGCCCCCGTCCGTCACCCCCCGGGCGAAGAGGGCGCGGCAAGCAGCGCCCCTACGTGCGCATGCCCAGGGCGCGAGCATGTAAGGGGCGCCGCTACCTGCCCATGCCTGGGGCATGCGCGAAAACACCGGAATCACCGCCCGTAGGGGCGCCGCTTGCCGCGCCCTCTTCGCAGACATGGTGACCACGGTCCAACCGACGGCCATGCCTCATCGGCCGACGTGCATGAAGGTCAGCGGGCCGGTGTTTCCGCCGCGGCGGGCGCGGGGGCGTACCACTTCGCGTAGCACTGGTCAATGGCGTTGCGGAGCATGCGCTGGTGGGTGGCGGCGCTGGGGTGGATGCCGTCGCCGGCGAAGGTGCGGCCGGCGAACTCCACCCGGTCAAACGCGGCGTCGGGCATGGGGTAGTCCGGGTTGCCGCCGGGGAAGGGCGTGTAGTCGGGCGGGCCGCCGGGGGCGGGGGCGCCGGGGGGCGTGTTGAGGGCGTGTTGGGCGAGGCCGAAGTTGTGGACGTATTCGCAGCCCTCGATGCGTTTCGCCATCTCCATCTTGCGCCGCTCGACGGCGATGAGGCAGTCGTTCACCTGGCGCTGGGTCATGCCGTCAAAGGTGAAGCTCTGCCCGAGCAGGGCGAGCACCTCGCGGGCCGTGTCAGGGTTGAGGTAGTCGTAGCCGCCGATGACGACATGTTTCACCTGTGGCTGCTCCAGGCAGAACCGCACGATGGTCTCCACGTCCGCCGCGATGCTGTCCCACTCCTTTTCGCGCTGCTCCTCCGTCCACTCGGTGCACACGTTCCGGTCCTTGATCCGGCCCAGGATGTCGTTGCCGCCGATGATCAGGTGGATGCTGTCCACGGTGGGGTAGTGCCGGAGCTCCGACAGAATCTTCCGCTGGTACTCGCGGGTGGCGAACTGGTCGGCGCGTTTGCCGCCGAGGGCGGTTTTCTCGCCCACGCTGGTCACGCCGGGGATGCCGGCCCCGGCGAGCGCCGCCTCCATGACGCGGCCCTCCCAGATCCCCTGGGCCCAGCTGTCGCCCACGATCAGGATGCGCTCATCGCCCCGCGCGCAGGGAGCGCACGCCGCGAGGTAAACGCCCAGGGCGGCGAGCACCGCGCCGAGAAACACGCGTCGCACCATGGGGGGCCTCCTGCGGGCGGGGGCGGCGTCAGACGCCGGCCGTGTTGCCCAGCTGGTCAATCATGTTGATGAGGGGCAGGAAGAGGGAGACGAACAGCACGAGGACGGCGACGCCGATGATGACGGTGAAGACGGGCTGCAGCGCCTCGCCGAGCCCGGCGACGGCGATGTTCACCTCCTCCTCGTAGATGTCGGCGATCTGCCCGGCCACGGCGTCCACGCGGCCGGACTCCTCGCCGGTGACAAACATGTCCACCACCACCTCGGGGACGGCGCCGGAGGCGCGCATGGGCTGCTCGAGCCCGCCGCCCTGCTCCACGGAGCTGCGCATGTCCTGGAGCGCGCCGGCGACGAAGCGGTTGTGGATGGCGTTGCGCGTGAGGTCGAGGCTGGACATCATGGAGAGGCCGCTTCGCAGCAGGAGGCCGAGGGTGCGGCACATCTCCACGACGGCGTTCTTGTGGATGATGGGCCCGATCAGGGGGATGCGCAGTTTGGCCCGGTCGGCGGCGAGGCGGCGCAGGGGGCTGCGCACGAACCACAGCCGGTACGCGAAGACCACGGCCAGCAGGGCGGCCACGGGCGCCCACCACCCGGCACGGACCACCGCGGCCGCCGCGATGAGAAAGCGCGTCGGCCCGGGGATTTCCAGCCCCGCCCGGCCGAAGAAGTCGGCGAACACGGGCACCACGAAGGAGGAGATGACCAGCATCGCGCCGAAGCACGCGACCACCAGCAGGACGGGGTAGATCATCGCGCCGCGCACGCGCCTGCGCAGCAGCTCCCGCTTCGTGCGGTAGTCCACGAGGCGGTGAAGGACTGTGGTGAGCGTGCCGCTGGCCTCGCTCGCCTTCACCAGGCTCACAAACACCGTGTCAAAGTGGGCGGGATGCCCGTCAAAGGCCGTCCACAGCGGGTTGCCCTGCTCCACGGACGCCGCAATGTCCGCCACCAGCGCGCGCGCCGCCGGACGGCTGCCCCGCTCCTTGAGCGTGTTCAGCGCCTTCAGGATCGGCACCCCCGCCTCCAGCAGCATGATGAGCTGCCGCAGGAACACCGTCACGTCCGCGTGGCGCACTCCGCCCGAGGTGGCGAAAAATCCCGCCGGACCGCCCTTGGCCCCGCCCGAAACCGCCGCCGGCGCGGCCTTCTTCCTGCGTCCCAGCACGCTCCCCTTGCGGGGGGTGTCCTTTTCCTTGCCGCCGGATGTGTCCGCCATGGGAATCAGTCCTCCGTCACCGCGGGGGGGCCGCGTAGGGTTCATCCGTTCCATTCCAGTAGACAAACGAAGTCCCGCCGCCGTCCACCAGCGCCACGGCCTCCACCGCTGCGGGTGTCCGGTCCCGTTCGCCTCCCGCCGCCGCTTCCACCAGCGCCGCCCGCGCCGTGATGCGGAAGATCCGCCCCTCCGCCGGGGCAATTCCCCGGACGGCGTCCGCCGCCGGGTCGTCCGCCGCACCGGCGGCCGGGTCCATCTCCGCCATGGTCAGGCGCACGCGCACAAAGGTGTCGGGCAGGGGCTGCGGTGTCAGCGCGTTCCCCCCGGTTCCCCGGCCCGTCCGCGTGAGCGCCTGCACGGGCATCCGGAGCGTCCGGTCCGCCAGCCCGTCCAGCCCTCCGCCCGCCGCCAGGGTCCGCCGCAATTCTTCCGCCGCGCCGCGCACGGCCCCCGCCGCCGCCTCCTCCGTGCGGGCCTGGCGCGCGCGCAGGACGGCCGCGTCGTCCTCCAGGGTCATGGCGCGCACATAGGCCGCCCCCAGCACCGAGAAGAGCGCCAGCATGCCCAGCGCCATGAGCAGCGCCGCGCCGCGGCGGTTGGTTCCGGTATGTGGGCGCGGAGCGTTCATTTCACATGCAGCTCAAAGGTTGCGGTGCGGCTCAGGCCGGCGCCGGGGTCCGCCGGGTCCGCCATGCCCAGCGACACGGCGACCCATTCGGGCGGTTCCGGGGCGTTCCAGCCGCAGGTCATGTCCGGCGGATCGCCGCACATGACGCTCATGCTGAACACCCCCTCGGCGACGACCACGGAAGTCCCCGCCTGCGTGTCCGCGTCCGTGCCGCGCACCCTGCGCAGCAGGCGCGGCAGGGCCGTGTGGCGGTCAATCTCATACGTCACCACGGCCCGCTCAAAGCCCCCCGTCGCGGCGTTCTTCTGGACGATGGGAAAGGTGAGCTTGTCGTCGTTGGCCGCGGCCTCCGCCGCGCCGAAGGAATGGCGCGTCGTCTGGCACACGGACGAGAAGGCGCCCGCCCCGGTCCGGGGGGAAAGCATCCGGTCCAAGTCCTCCCGGATCGCGTCCAGCGCCGCCGAGGCCTGCGTGTCCAGCCGCTGTGTCCGGATGGCGGCGGTCCAGTGGTCCGCCACGCGGAAAAAGGCTGTCACCCCGATGGTGGACACCACCCCGAGCAGCGAAAGGGTCACCAGCAGCTCCATCAGCGTGAATCCGGCGCGGCGGCGGGTCATTGCGCGGCCTCCCCGTTCGCCGTGTCCGGCACCCAGGCGGTCAGCACGACGGCGGGGGAAGTCCCCCCGGCCCGCACGACCACGGTGACCTCGCGCACCGGCAGCGGGTTGTCCGGCGCGGGCTTCTGGACGAAAAGCCGCCAGGCGTACCGGCTGTGCCGCGCCTCCATGCGCTTCTTGGCCGCCTCCCCCGGCAGGAGCACCCGGGGCGGATTTGCCTGCGCCTTCCTCTCCGCCGGCAGCGCCACCTGCTGGAGACCGTCGCCTTCCGGCCACGGGTAGTCTCCGGGGTTGCGGGCCACATCGTCCAGCACCGACCGGGCGAGGTCCAGGCACGCCGACCGGTCGCGGGCATTGCGCGAGAGCGCGAGCGCCATGTCAAAGAAGCCGACAAAGACGGCCACGCCGACACTGATAACGGTCAGCGCCACCAGCATCTCAAGCAGGGTAAACCCCCTCCGCCGCCGAAAGAACGGCACCGATGAGAGGTTTTCCGCTGTGCCCGGGTGATGCATGAGTGTTCTGCCCAAACGCTTTCACAATCCTGCCGACGCCATCATAGGCAAACCCGCCCAAAATGTCAAAACGGGCGTTGGTCCGCTGATTGCCGGATAAGACGTTGTGAGAACCGAAGCCGTGGCGGGCACGAGATCGCCGCAGTCGCTGCGCTCCTTCGCGATGAGTTGGTATAAGCGGTCATTGCGAGCCCCAGACCGCCCCCGGGCGGGGATGTCGTTGAAGAAAGGCGTGTCAGGCATCAGATGTCGCGCGAGCCCCCGCACGTCCCTGGCGGGTCCGTCTGTTATGTGGAGTGCGGTGGCAGAGCGAAGCGGCGACACCGCTTTTCCCGGGGATGACCCATGCCGCACCCCTCCCGGCAGCTCTTTTCCGGGAACCAAAGCGGCGTCGCTGCCGCCGCACTCCAAAAGGAGACGCCGCGTGCCCCTCCCGTCTCGCCACGGCTTCGGCTCCCTCCATCGCCCAAACCGCGCGCCCCCTGGGCTCGCCAAGCTCCAGCTTGGCCTCTTGGGTTCTTCCGCGCGGGCCTGTTCGATCCGTGCTTCCCCGAAAGCCAAGGGGAAGCTTGGCGATCCCAGGGGCGCGGCCTCTCCAGCGAATCCGGTACTTTCTCAGCAGGAGGCCGCCCCGGCCGACGCGGCAATCTCTTGTCGGAAAGCCCCGGAACTCTCCGCATCTCATGGGTGAGTGAGCGCCTTTGACGGTGCCGGTGCTGTCATTGCGAATCCACGAGGCGTGCCTCTTCTCGAATTGTTGTCCGGTGGTTTGCATTTTCCGGCGGTCAGCCCCGCGGGCGGTGGGGGTCGTCCAGCCGCTGCTGCTCCGCCGCCAGAAGGGCCTCCAGGGAGGCGCGGGTCTCGGCGTGGGCCGGGTCGTCCGCCAGATTCCGCTGGTGCGGCGCAGGCCGGGACCCCGTCAGCGCCGTCACCGCCTCCGCATGGTGCTCCTCCAGCAGCTCCAGCGGGTTCTCCCGCAGGTTGAACAGCTGCGTCCGGCGCACGGACCCCTCCAGCACGTCATATTGGATGAGCTTCCAGTCCCCCCGCTTCACGCAGCGCATGCCCGGCTTCGTGCCGCCGCAGTAGGCCCCGTACAGGACCTCGCGCACCGTGTCCGCCCGTCCTCAAGAACCCGCGCCGCGAACACTGTGCCATCATTCCGTCTCCCGGTCCGGCCATGCCGGCAGTATGGGCAACCCACCCCCGGGCAGACACCTCCCCGCCACGGTGGAGGGGGGGCTCTTCGCGGCTCTGTGTCTCCGTGTGAGCCGCTCCGGAAGATACAGCGCGGAGGCCGCGGAGCCGCAGAGACCGGCCGCAGAGGAAAGCAGCCCATTGGCGCGGCGAGGATTGACATTGCCTGCATACTATGATAGCCTGCGGGTGGAAAGGCCGGGCCGTGGACAGCGCATTTTCGTCTGCGGTACCCTTGGGGACATTGCGGTGAGCACGACGATGAACACGAACGCCCTGCGGCTGGGGGTGAGGGGTCAGAGCGGGTTCCGCTTTGACAATGTGTCGGTCCATGCGCGGTCGCTGAATGCGGCGAAGAGCACGACCTATGCCTGCAACACGTCGAACCAGCTCGCGTCGAGCGTGACGAACGGCACCACCACCAATTACGCCTATGACGCCTGGGGACGGCTGCTCACCCGCACTGCGGGCACCGCCTCCGCCTCCTACGCCTACCGGGGTGACAAGCTCAAGCAGGTCACCTCCACCTTCCCCGGCGAGGCGTCCTCCGTCGCCATGAACTACGACGGCCTCGGCCGCCGCCGCAACCGCATGGCCAACGGCATCAACGTATTTGATTGTTGGTTTCTGGGAAGATGCCATGTTTGGTTCAGGGAGGTTCTGAGATGAAATTGATTCTTGGCACGGTGGTAGGGGTGGTTCTTCTTTTTGCCGCATCATCCTGCAGCGTTGGGATGGTGCATAATATCTCTTTGGTAAACGGGCTATATTTGGATGAGGTGGATGGACTGTGGATAATCTTAAAAGAGAAGAATAGGGGAATTGATGTCGTGTTGGGCCCGAACGTGATCGAGTATGGAGTTGTAAGCCGATATGTGTACGGTGTCTTGGCAGAAACCGGGGGCGAGTCCAAGGGATATAGACACGGGAAAGGATATTTCGTGATAGATTCTTCCGACCTAAAGATTCAAAAAGACATGACAAAGTCTGAGGTAGAACAACTATTGCGCAACGTTGCTGGAGAGGGGGAACCAATCGTATACAAGCGCGTTTCGTAGAGAAACAGGGGACGGTCCGCAGATTACGCAGATGTGCGCAGATGGGGAGGGTGGGGAGCCTGGGAACGCCGATCTCCCGATCGGCATTTGTGAAGACCGGCCAATCAGGAGATTGGCGTTCCCAGGGAGGCTTGTCTTTCTTCTCTCCGCGGCTCCGTGGCTCCGTGTGAGTCCCTCTGGAAAAAGAACAAATACGCGGACGGTCCGCAGATTACGCAGATGTGCGCAGATGGGGGATAAGAGGGGCCGGGTTTACTGCCCGTCGAGGTAGGCCTTGATGGCGTGGACGAACTCGTCGCCGAAGGCGTCGGCTTTTTTATGTCCCACGCCGCTGACCTCCAGGAAGGCTTCGCGGGTGGTGGGCTTGCGCCGCGCCATGTCGCGCAGGGCCGCGTCGCTGAAGATGATGAAGGGGAACACATGCATCTCCTCCGCCTTCTCGCGGCGCAGGCGGCGCAGTTCCTCGAACAGGACCGGATCGTGGGGCTCGACGTCGGGCCGTACCTTCGGGGCCACGCTCTTCCGCGCCGCCGGTTTGGCGGCGGTTTTGCGGACGGGCCCGGGGGCCGGTTCGGAGAGAAAGGGCGTCGCCTCGCCCCGGTGGAGTTCGGTGCCGGGGCCCGTGAGGCGCAGGATGTTGTACTCCCCCTCCTTGCGGAGGAAGCCCTGCGCGACGAGCTCCTCAATCCAGCCGCGCACGGTGCGCGGGTCGTGCCCCTTCAGGAGGCCGTGGGACGGCAGGCGGTGGTGGTCCTTGTTCAGGACGCGGGCCTCGCGGGACCCCGTCAGGATGAGGCAGGTGTAGTTCGGCCCGGCCATCCCCTGGAGGTCGCAGATGGCGGAGGTGATGTACCGTCCGATCTCCTGGGCGTCCTCCCGGCCGGCGATCTCGCCGAGGCACACGTCGCAGGCGCCGCAGTTGCCCTTTTTATGCGGCTCGCCGAAGTACTCCACCAGCGCCTTGTGGCGGCAGACCGTCTGCTCGCAGTACCGGGAGATGTCCTGGAGTTTCTTCAGCGCCGTTTCCCGGCCCTCGCCCTCGCCCTTCTCCACGATGCTCCGCCAGAGCTGGTAATCCGCCGGGGAATGGAGCAGCGTGCAGTCCGCCTCCAATCCGTCGCGCCCGGCGCGCCCCGCCTCCTGCTGGTAGTGCTCCACCGACTTGGGCATGGCGGCGTGGATGACATAGCGCACGTTCGACTTGTCAATGCCCATGCCGAAGGCCACGGTGGCCACGATGACATCCGCCGTCTCGTTGGCGAAGGCCTCCTGGTTCTTCCGGCGGTCCGCCTCCTCCATCCCGGCATGGTAGGGCAGGGCGCGGTATCCCGCGGCGGCCAGCCGCGCGCACAGGGACTCCACGTCGGCGCGGCGGATGCAGTAGACCACGCCCGACTCGCCGGGGTGCGCGTCCATGAGCCCCCGCACCTGGGCGAACATGTCCGTCCGCCGTTGGACCCGGTAGCGCAGGTTGGGCCGGTCGAAGGAGCCGACCAGCAGTTCCGGGTCGCGCAGCTCCAGCTCCTGGAGGATGTCGCGGCGCACGGCCTCGGTCGCCGTGGCCGTGAACGCGTGGACCGCCGCGTCCGGGAACACGGCGCGCAGGCTTTTCAGGGCGCGGTATTCCGGCCGGAAATCGTGGCCCCAGTGGCTGATGCAGTGGGCCTCATCCACCACGAGGAACGAGACCCCCGCGTTCTTGAGGTATTCCGCGAACTCCGGCTGCACGATGCGCTCCGGGGAGACATACAGCAGCTTCAGCTCCCGCCGCTGGATGGCCTGGTGCGTTTCCCGCCGCTCCTGGGCGTTCATGGTGCTGTCAATCTTCGCCGCGGGCACCCCGTTCGCGCGCAGGGCGTCCACCTGGTCCTTCATCAGCGACAGGAGGGGGGAGACCACCACGGCCATGCCCTCCACGGCCAGCGCGGGCGCCTGGAAGCACAGCGACTTGCCGCCCCCCGTCGGCAGGACGACCAGCGAGTCGCGCCGGTTCAGGGAGCAGGCCATGGCCTCGCGTTGCAGGGGCAGAAAGGTGTCGTATCCCCAGTACTGTTTGAGAAGGGCGTCAAGACGTTCCATGGCCGCGAAGTATACCAGCGCCGCCCGGTCCGCCGCCCGCCGCGTTCCTGGGGTGCCCGGATCGCAGGATAAGACATCTTGAGAACCGAAGCCGCGGCGGGCACGAGATCGCCGCAGTCGCTGCGCTCCTTCGCGATGACGCGCGTTTTCGCGGTCACTGCAATGACGTGTGCCTCCGCGTCATTGCGGTGACGTGTGCCCCCGCGTCATTGCGGTGACGTGTGCCTCCGCGTCATTGCGGTGACGTGTGCCCCCGCGTCATTGCGGTGACGTGTGCCCCCGCGTCATTGCGGTGACGTGTGCCTCCGCGTCATTGCGGTGAC
>JAAYBR010000046.1 GCA_012730045.1 Candidatus Hydrogenedentota bacterium
AAAATTTCGGATGCCCTTTCAGGCCATGTGTTGGAGGGTTCCTCCTCCCCAGGGCAGGCTTGGCCCTTTGGGCGGCGGCCTGCCCTGGGCTATAGGCGGATGTCCCGTTGGGACAACAAAGACGGAATCACAGACCGAGGGACGTTCATGCCGTTTGCAGGCGGTTTTTCAAGGCGCATTTTAGTGCGATTGCCCTGGCCGGACAAGCCGTGCAAGAAAGGGTGCGCCTGTTCCGGCGGCCCTTTCCGCGGCCCGTGTTGCGCGGGTGCGGGGCGGGTGCATAGAATGCGGGGACACGGGCGCGCGGGCGCCCCGGAGATGACCATGGCGGAGTGTGCTTCGACGACCGTGCGTGTGCCCCTGGGCGCGCGGGCGTATGACATCCATATCGGGCCGGACGCCCTGGACCGGCTGGGCGCGCATCTCGCGTCGGACCACGCCCCGAAGGGGCTGGTGGGGCTGGTGACGGACGCCCACGTGGCCCCCCTGTACGCGGACGCCGTGCTGGACCGCGTGCGCGCGGCGGGGAAGGCCTGCGTGGTCCACGTGCTCCCGGCGGGCGAGGAGAGCAAGCGGCTGGACCGGGTGGGGGAGATTTGCGGCGCTTTTCTGGAGGCGGGCATGGACCGCGCCGGGCTGGTTGTCGCCCTGGGCGGCGGGGTCACGGGAGATATTGCGGGCTTCGCCGCGTCGGTCTTCATGCGCGGAGTCCCCTTTGTGCAGGTGCCCACGACCATCGTGGCGCAGGTGGACTCAAGCGTCGGCGGCAAGACCGGCGTGAACCACCCGCTGGGCAAGAACACGATCGGCGCGTTCCACCAGCCGGACGGCGTGTTCATTGACCTGTCCATGCTGTCCACCCTGCCGGACCGCGAGCTGCGGGCGGGCATGGCGGAGGTCATCAAGCACGGCGTCATTGCGGACGCGGACCTCTTCGCGTATCTGGAGGCGAACGCCGCGCGGATTCTCGCCAAGGACCTCGGCGCCCTGCGCGTGCCCGTGGTGCGGTCGTGCGAGATCAAGGCCGCCGTGGTCGCCGCCGACGAGCGGGAGCAGGGCCTGCGCGCCAACCTGAACTACGGCCACACCTTCGGCCACGCCATCGAGACCGCCAGCGGCTACGCCCGGTTCCTCCACGGCGAGGCCGTGGCCCTCGGCATGTGCGCCGCCGGGGAGCTGGGCCGCCTGCTGGGGCTGGTGGACGCGGCCTTCGCCGGGCGGCAGCGCGCCTGCTGCGCGGCCTTCGGCCTGCCGGTGCGCTGGCCCGAGATGCCGCTGGAGGAGACGCTGGCGGCCATGAAGCACGACAAGAAGGCCCGCGCGGGCACGCTGAAGTTTATCGTGCCGTCGGGCATGGGGACGGTCGTCCACCGGACGGACATTTCCCCCGGCCTGGCGCGCGCGGCCCTGGAGACGCTGTTGTAGGCGCGGAACGGCAAACCACGGAGACCCCCGATGCTGTTTGGCGGAGAGAACGCGGAAAGCTACTACGACGAGGGCCTCACGGCGGCCATGAAGGGCGACTTCGAGAAGGCCGTCGCCCATTTCCAGAAGGCCACCACGCTGGACGGCGCCTTCGCCGCGGCGTGGTACCAGCTCGGGCGCTGCTGGCTCCGACTGGGCCGCGTGCCCGAGGCCGTCTCCTCCCTGGAGCGCGCCCTCACCATCACGCCCAGGATGGCCCTCGCCCGCGTGGAGCTGGGCTACGCTTTCCTGAAGTCCGGGCTGCATGACCGCGCTTCCGCCGCCTTCGCCGCCGTCCTCGATGAAAAGCCCGACACGCCCCGCGCCGCCCTCGGCCTCGGCTACATCGCCTTCCAGCAGCGGCACTGGGACACGGCCTTCGGTCTCGCGGAACGTGTTGCGGGAACGGGCGCGGAGCCCTTCGAGTCCCATTACCTCGCCGGGCGCGCCGCCCACGCGATGAAACTGGACCAGGCGGCGTCGAACCATCTCTACACGGCGGACGCGCAGCTTGACAAGCTGATCGAGACGAACCCCGACGCGCCGGAGGGCTATTTCCTGCGCGGCCAGATATACACCCTCACGGGCGACTTCGCCCGCGCCCTGGAAAACTACGCCGAGGCCGAGCGGTGCATGGAGCCCGGCCGCCGGTGCCGGGTCTACAATGAGGAGTTCGACCTGGTGGACATCCTCGCCGGCATGGGGTGGTGCCACCGGAAAATGGGCGACCCCGACGGCGCCCGCGCCGCCGCGGAGCGCATCCTGGAGCTGAAACCCGGCAGCCAGCGCGCCAAGTGGCTCCTCGGCGAGGCGGGCGGCGACGCGGAAAGGGACCGGCCGTGAGCGACCTCAACATGCAGCTCGTCCGCGAGTTCTTCGAGCTGAACCGCTTCTATGTGCTGCCCCACTGGCGCCACGAGGAGCTGTCCGAGTCTCCGGAGAACACCTCCCTCCTCTTCGTGGAGCAGTCGCACCCCGAAGCGGCGGTCACGCCGGACTTCGTGCTCCAGCCGGGGCAGGTGACCGCCCTCCGGCGCGCCGTGGTCGAGGTGCGCGCGTGGCACGGCGACCGCTTCTACGCCTCCGTCGTCGAGTCCAACCCCATCCTCGGGCGCGTGGCGTCGCCCGAGGTGCGCGCCCTGGCCGAGAACGTCTTCGGCGCGCCGGACTTCCAGACCGTGCTGGTCATCTCCGAGCTCTCCGCGTCGCCCAAGCCGCGCCAGCGCGCCATCGAGCTGCTCCAGGGCTACGGCATGGACCACGTCGCCGAGTTCCCCATGATCCTCGGCGAAATCCTCAACCGCCTCAGCGTGCAGGGGAACTACGCCCCCTCGCAGACCCTCCAGACCATGCGCCTCCTCAAGCGCTACCACTTCATCCGCCGCCAGCAGATGGAGTTCCTCTTCCCCCTGGCCCCGCAGAACGAGTGGCCCGTACGCCCCGCCTCCCCCGCCGACGCCGAGGACGGGGCGGAGTAGCGTCCACCGCGGGGTTCTGATGTCCCCGGAGGGGAAGCCGGAATGGCCCGCGCGCCAACGGCCATGGCTCATTCGCAACGTTCTAGAACAGCATGGGCTGCTCGTCGTCCTGCGGCTCCTGCGTTTTTTGGCGGCGGCGCTTTTCCTTCGGCGCGGCGTCGTCCGCCGGGGGCGCGTCCTGCGGCGCCTCCTCCACCGCCGCCGGGGCGGCGGGCGCCGTGACCGGATCCTCCCGCACCGCCGCCGGCGCGGCGGGGGCGGACCCCTGCGCGGCGCGGGGCTTGCGTCCGCGCTTGGCGCCGGGTTTGGCGGCGGGGCCGAAGGCGGCCTGGGCGGGCAGTTCGGGCGGCTTCTCGCCGCGGCTGAGGCAGGCGATGTCCTCCTCCAGGATGGACTGCGTGGTGCGCCAGGACTTGCCGATTTTGAAGGCGCGCAGGCGCTTTTCTCGGTACATCTGGCGCACCGTGATGGGCTTCACCTTGAGGATTTCGGCGACCTCCTCGACCGTCAGCATGTTTTCCATGACCGCATCTCCCAGCCGTTGGCTGGGGCCATTCTACACAAAGGGACAAAAACAAACAAGCGCGGGCCAGGCGGCCGTGCTGCAAAGGAAGAGGGCGCGGCAAGCGGCGCCCTTTGGAGTGCGGCGGCAACGACGCCGCTTTGGTTTTTCGGGAAAGGGCCTCCGGGAGGGGTATGACATGGGTGATCGCCTCGGAAAGCGGTGTCGCCGCTGCGCTCTGCCACCGCACTCCACAGAACAGCCGGGACCGCCGACGCCATTGGAGCGGCCTTTCTTCACCGACATTCCCGCCCCTGACCGCCCGGAGGCGGGGATTCTGTCCATGACGCTATGGATACGGACGTCCTCTACCTCTTCACCCCGGAGGGGTGAGGGCCATTGGCCGGTGGTTGAGCGCAGCGATACCACCGGGAAAGGGGTCCTTCCCATTTTCTTGGCACCCCGTCAGGGGTGCGGGACGCTGGGGTAACGGGAACCGACGCGTCCTGAACCCCTGCCGGGGTTCCTCAAAAAGAGAGGGAGCCTGCCGTCCGGTGGTATCGCTGCGCTCAACCACCGGCTAATGTCTTGCATCCCTCCGGGATGCCCAAAACGCCCGCCTCCGCCCCGGTTCTCGCGATGTCTTATCCGGCGGTCACGGTCAGAAGAGCCGCATGCGCCGGAAGACCGCGAGCATGACCGCGACCAGCGCCACCATGAACCCGCAAAGCACGGGGAAGCTGTGGGGCCAGTCGAGGCCGGGCAGGTACCGGAAGTTCATGCCCCAGATGCCGGTCAGGAAACTGAGGGGCAGCATGATGGTGCCGATGATGGTGAGGAGTTTCATGCTCTCCTCGAGGCGCATGGAGAGGCGGGACAGGTGGGACTCCATGAGGGCGGTCAGCAGCTCGCGCATCATGGTGAGGTGGTCGCGCGCGCGCAGCACGTGGTCCAGCACGTCGCGCAGATGGGTGCGCGTCTCGGGCCGGATCTGCGGGTAGTCGCGCAGCACCAGCGCGCGCAGGGTCTCCTCCTTGGTGAGCATGAGCTGCCCCAGCCGCGAGAGCTGGCGGCGGACCTCGTAGATCACGCGGCGCGGGTCGCTCTTCCGCCGCAGGCGCGGCTGGAAGACCTCCTCCTCGATGGTGTCAATCTTCGTCTCCAGCTTCTCCGCCCGCGTGAGGTACTCGTCAATGATCCCGTCCAGCAGCAGGTAGTACAGGTAGTCCGGCGTGTGGTGGTCGAGCAGGTCCCGGTCGGACATCATGCGCCGCACCTCGTCCACGCAGGCCAGGGGCCGCGAGTGGCAGGTGACCAGCAGCCGCTCGCGCAGGAACAGCCCCACGTTCACCGTGGCCGGCGTGCCGTCGGCCGTCTCCTTCCCGGAGAGGGCGGACATGACCGTGAACAGCGTGCCGCCGTAGGTCTCCTGCTTGGGCAGGCCGCGGTCGTTCAGCACGTCCTCCAGCGCGAGGGGGTGGAACCCGAACAGCTCCCTGAGCCGGGCGGTGTCCTCCGGGCCGGGACGCTCCACGTCCACCCACAGGAAACCCTCCGCCTCGGCGGGCACGGCCAGGCTGTCCGCCGGCACGATCTCCGCGGGCCCGCCGTTGCCGCTCCACACCGCGCAGAACCACGCCGCGGCGCGCGGCGCCTCCTCGGGTTTCGCCTTCGCCTTTGCCTTTGCCATGTCCCTGGTCTCCTCCGCGGGGTCAGTCCCCGCCCAAACGCCCCCGTGACACCCAGTAAAGGAACCGGTCCGCCGTGTTCCCCGCGGGGTTGCCCGCGCGCATGAGCCGGTTCAGGGCGCGGCGGTTCGCCGCAAGGAAGCGCAGGTCGGCGAAGAAGTCCCCGGGCCCGGCATAGGTGCGCTTGCGGAAAGGCTTCATGGGGCGGCCTTCTCCGGCGGGGCCTCGCCCGGCAGCGGAATCCGCACCGCCGGAAAGGGGACGTCCGCGGGCTGGAACGAGAACGCGTGCGCCTTCTTGGGCGCATAGAAGACCCGCGGGCGCAGGTCAAACAGCCCCACGCGCGGCGGCGCGGGCGGCGCGGAGGCCGCCTCCACCGCGTAAGCCGTCCGCACGTCGGGCGGGTACGGCTGCGTCACCGTGAAGGCGAAACCGTCCGGGCTGTACTCCGTCACCGTCACCTTCGCGGCGGGATACTCCACATCGCACCACGCCAGGGCCCGCACGTCCAGCGCACGGCCGAAGGGCGTGTTCTCTGAGACACTCCCGGCATAGGACAGGGGTGCGAAACCCGCGTATCCGATGTCCGGCGCCACCACCAACGTCTCCCCCGGATGCTGCGCGGCCAGCGCCTCCGCCGTCCGCCGGAACTCCCGCAGCCGCTGCCCCGCCGACACCCACTGGAGGTTCACGATCCCGTGCAGGACCATCAGCCCCACACACAGCGCCGTGCTCAGCGCCACCGCCGGCTTCCGCCACCGCGGATGCCGCAGAAGCGCCGCAAAGACCCCCGCCGCCGCAATCCCCATAAACGCCGTCGCCAGCGTCAGCCGTCCGCCGTTCGCGAAATGCACCGGGTCCACCGGATAAAACGGGAAAGGACACGAACCCTTGACGAACCCCTCGAAGGGGGATGCGGGGAACAACACGTAAAACACACCGTCCCAGAGGCAAATCAGTCCCACGGACAGCAGGCCCAGCAGCACCGTCCGGTTCGTGAGGCGGTGAACGGCCCACAAGCCGATCACTCCCGCGGCGAGGAAGGCTGCCGCGGCCGCTTCAGAATATTCCAACACAACGGCCCGCGTTTCCGGGAGGATCCCCAGGGGGTACAGCAGCAGCCCCATCACCGCAAAAGGATGCGCGCAGAAGAACAGCACCTCGGAGGGAGTTGGGATTCTGCCATAGGAACCGGCCCACATCAGCGACACACAGGCGCTGCATGTCAGCAGCACAACGAGCAGGGGGCGTGCCAGACGGCTGCCGCCGCGTTCGCTGCGGGGAACGACGAGCGCGTCCCAAAGGAACGGCAGAAGCAGCACCCCCGGGCCAAACGCGAAGATGCTTAAGCCGCCCACGGCGCCGACCATGAGAAGCCCGACAGCGGCCATGTCCCAAGCCGCCGTCCGCAAGAACGACAGCGGACGCGGCCTCGCGACGTGCATCAACAATCCTCCGAGAGCCGCGGCGGTGAAAAGGAGCTCCCGCGTCACCCCGGACAGCATCAGCGCGGCCTCGGCCTTCACCGGATGCGCCATGAAGACCACAGCGGCCACGGAACCCAGCCACCACGGCCCGCGTGTGGCCAGCCGTGTCAGGAAGAACACGAGGACCATGCAGAGGTAGAGAAGCAGCAGGGCCACGACATGGTAAACCGGCGCTGGCAGGGACTCCCCGCCCGGCAGCCGCCACCAAGTCAGCAGCATGTCCGGGAGCGGTACGCCGAACAGGGAATAGTCCCGGCCCATGGGGGGCAGGACAACGGTCCACCCCATGACGAGGAGGAGATAGACCGCGTCGAGCAGGAGAAATTTCATCCCGTGCCCCTCGCGGAAAGACAGCGGCCCTTCCTGTGGCGTCGCATCGGTCATGCGGGAAGTGTATACACGCCGCCCGGGGGCGCGCAATGGCGGGGGACCACGCATGTCTGCCCCCCCCAACGCAGAAGCGGCTTCCAGCCGCTTTCTTCCGGGACTTTCGCCAACCCCAAAGAACGCGGCTGGAAGCCGCGTCCACATTGCGCAGACACGCCGCGGCGGGAATACGGGGTGTTCCGTGCCGACGCGGCGCTTTTCCCACGCGGGGCCCTTTCCTGGAACCTTTTTCCGTTTCTTGGGGTCAAATTTCCCGGACGCGGTGGGCCGCGACCCCGAAATTACCGTTTTCCGGCCGAAATATGGCATAATGCGCCGTCCGGACGCGAATTGCGGCTTTCGGAGTATCCACATAACACCGACGGAGCGCGCGCAAAGGCAGGACGCCGGAACGGCGCGGGTCCGTGAAAGGCCAACAAGGAGAGTAAGACATGCCTGCGAAAGTTGACTGGGATCTGTGCGCGGGGTGCGGCGACTGCGTGGACGAATGCCCCACGAACGCGATTGAAATGACGGACGAGGGCAAGGCGAAGGTGAAAGAGGATGAGTGCGCGGATTGCGGCGCGTGCGTGGACGTGTGCCCGACGCAGGCGATCAGCCAGGACTAACCCCCGCCCGCGCCCCGGCGCGGAACAACCCACATCATTTTCCCCCGCCCGCGGCGGACAGGCCGCCGGGCGGGGGTGTTCTTTCGGTCCCGCGTCACCCCGCCGACAGGGCGTCCTGGAGGAACTGGGTGAGCACGGTCTTGAACTCCTCCTTGTCCCCCGAAATGGCCTCGTGACGCCCGCCCCGGAAGATGTGGACCCGCTTCTTGGCCGCGGCGCAGCGGCGGAACAGCTCCTCCGTCTCCTCCTTCTTCAGAATCTGCTCGCTGTCGCCGCCGAGGATGAGCGTGGGGGCCGCCGCGTAGGGCATGCACTCCAGGGGGCGCAGGTCTTCCATCGTGACGCCGAGCCGCCACTGGGCGATGAGGATGAAGGGCGCGGCGAGCCAGTGGGGGGCGCCGACCACGTCCAGCCGGTCATACAGCGCGTTGCGGGCCGTGTCGTAGGACGAGGCGAGGACGACGAAGTCGAAGTCCTTCCGCTCGCGCAGGGCGAAGGCCACGGAGGCCGCGCCCAGGGAGAATCCATGCGCCCCGACGCGGGCGTAGCGCGCCCGGAGAAAATCCACGGCGGCGCACACGTCAAAGCGCTCCGTCAGGCCGAGATACGTGGGGGCGTAGCCGCTTTTCCCGTGGCGGCGCAGGTCGGCCAGCAGCACGGAAACCCCCTGCTCCAGGTAGCATTTCGCCGTCCCGGACATCTGCCCGCGGTCGGGGCCGATGCCGTGGAACAGCGCCACGGCGCGGTCGCCCCCGGCGTTCACATGCCACGCCGAGATGCTCACGCCGTCCTTCGTGGTCAGGGTGACCGGCTCCACCGGGAAGCCCTCAAAGGCGGCGGGGTCTTCGCGGGACGACGGCCCGTCCCACTCGAAGAGGAGTTTTTCCACGCCGACGTACCCGGCGACGGTCCACAGCGCAAGCAGGAGCACAAAAGCCCCCGCGGCCAACCGGAACAGCCACTTTTTCACGCCTGAAGCTCTCCCTCAGTCACCGTCCGTGCGCATACCCTATCCCCGCCCGGCGGGGGAATGCAACCTCCGCTGATTTCCCCTGACCGCCGGAGAGGGGGTCGAACGCGTTTGGGGCATTCCGGGCAAGAGAGGACGTTGCTTCGCCGCTGAGAAAGTAAGTCGGCGAGAACGCCCGCAAAGTGGACGCGTCCTCTTGGCGCGTTCTTGAGCCAACGAAAACCCCAAGAACGCGGCAAGATGCCGCGTCTACGTTTCCGGCACGGCGCCGGTCCGCGCCCGACCCCCGCCCCCCTGACTCTTTATCGGTGTTCATCGGTGTTCATCGGTGGTTCCCTCTCCCTGCCCCCCGCCGGGCTTGAATTTCGCGCGGCCGTGCGCCATGCTCTTGCGCGTTCCCCCGATGCCGAAACCGCCGGAGGCCCCATGATCGCGGACATTCTCACCGCCCTGCATTTCGCCGCTTTGAAACACCGGGACCAGCGCCGCAAGGACGCCGGGGCCTCGCCCTACATCAACCACCCCATCGAGGTGGCGGAGCTGCTGGCCCGCGTCGGCGGCGTGGCGGATCCCGCGGTCCTCATCGCGGCGCTCCTGCACGACACGGTGGAGGACACGGAAACCACCTTCGACGAGGTGGAGGCGCTGTTCGGCGCGGAGGTGCGGGGCATGGTCGCCGAAGTGACGGACGACAACGGCCTGCCCAAGGCGGAGCGGAAGCGCCTCCAGATCGTCCACGCGCCGCACCTCTCCCCCGGCGCGCGCCAGATCAAGCTGGCGGACAAGATATCGAACGTGAAGGCCCTGGTCCACACCCCGCCCGCCAAATGGTCCACCGCGCGGCGGCGCGAATACGTTGCGTGGTGCGGCGAGGTGGCCGCGGGCCTGCGCGGGTGCAGCCCGGCCCTGGAGGCGCTGTTCGACGCGGTCCACGCCGAGGCGGAACACGTTCTCGGCCCCGCCGGGGAGTAGGCCCCCGGGTCACTTCCCCGCGCCGAGGGCGCGGAGGATTTCCTTTTCATACGTTCGGGCGAGGAGCGCGTTGCCGGCGGGATTCAGGTGGCAGTGGTCGTTGAAGAGGGTCTCGCCGGGGACGCCGTGGGGTTCGGCGGCGGTGACGGCGGCCTCCACATCGGCCAGGGGCACGCCGTGCTCCGCGAGCAGGGGAAACTCGTAGTCGAGGTAGTTCACCGACGACCCGCCCAGCGCGAACACGCGCAGGGTGCGCGGCGGCTTGCCCCGCGCGAAGCGCTGCGTCTGGAACGACACCGTCTTCTCGGGGTTGGTGATCATCATGGAGGCGTCGGAGGGGTCGGGCACGAAGAGGCGGCTGGACGGGTCGAAGCCCTGGCCCAGGTCCACCACCAGCGGCGGCACCCAGATTTCCCGGACCCGCGCCGCGCCCTCAAGGACGCCGAACAACAGCGCCACGGGCAGCACCACGGCCAGCACGGGCACGAGCACGCGCCGCTTCGGGGCGGCGACGGCGGGCGGGGCTTCGGGTGCCGTCATGTGCCGCCCTCGCGAGGGACGGCCGGGGCGATCAGGCGCTCGATTTCCGGCGCGATCCCCTCGGCGTAGAGGGCGTGGCCCTTCGGGGTGAGGTGGCCGTCCAGCTCATAGAAGAGGTCGGGCTCGGTCTCCCGCGCCGTGAAGGCCGGGCTGGCGGTGAAGAACGGCAGCTCCGCCTTCGCGGCGGCGCGGCGGATGCCCTCGTCGGCGTTTTGGGCGGTCATCCACTCGGCGTCGGGGATGTAGCCGACCTTCGCCACGCCCTCGAACGCGGGCTTGTTGACATAGGGGCCGTCGGGCACGCTGAGGACCGCGGTCATGGCACCGTACTCCTCCGCCGCGCGGCGGATGCGGCCGAGGTATCCCGCCAGGTTGTCCACCCGCGTCTTGATCCACGGGTCCTCCATGTTCATGGGCAGGCTGTAAATGCGCGGGTTTTTCAGGGCGAGGTCCACCATGTACGGGTTGAAGGTGCCCGCGAAAAACGCGTCCCTCACCCGGGGGTCCATGGCGTCGAAGCGGGCGCGCTCCTCGGGCGTCATCTTCTCGTGGAAGTCGCGGGCCGTGTTTTCCTGCCAGCGGCGGTTGTCCTCCGCCGTGCTTGTCTGCGGCGGCATCTCCTGTCTCCGCGTGTCGCCCATCCGCTCGACGCGCAGGTCGCGGATCATCCGCATGGTGTTGGGGAACAGCGCCCGCGCGAGAACCGCCGCGCGGCTCCGCGGCGCGGCGGCGGGGGCGCCCTCGTCGTCCCCCGAGGCGTTCAGGTCGTTGCCCTGGGTCACGCAGACCAGCACCAGGTCCGGCCGGATCAGCGGGATGGCCTTCTCCGCCAGCTCCGCGTAAAACGGCGGCCCCGCGCCGGGCTTGCCCAGGTTCACCGTCTCCACGCGCCAGCCCTTGGCGCGCAGGGCGTCCTCCAGCCGGCGCAGCCAGGTTTCCTCCGCCGCCACGCCCCATCCGTAGGTGTACGAGTCGCCGATGGCGGCGATACGGAAGGTCTTCGGGTCCGGCGACAGCTCACGCTCGCGCAGGCCCAGCGAGTTGATGCGGGCCGTGTAGGTGAACTCCAGAAAGCCGAAGGTCTGTTCCGCGTTCGGCGGAAAGATCAGCTCCATCGTGCCGCGCGGCGCCGGGCGCATCACCCAGCGGCCCAGCAGCCGGTCCCCGGCGAGGCACGCGCAGAACACCACCGCCACCGACCCGAACACCAGCAGCAGGTTCTTTTTCCACTCGCTCTTCAAGGGCATGGATGCTCCCGCCGGAAACCGCGCACCCCCCGCGCGGCGTCCCGTTGAGTCGTCATTATGGCAAATGCCCCCCCGAAGGCAATCCGGGCGCTCCGCGCGCGTTCTGGTTCGTCCATCCCGTCCATCCTGTCCATATAGTCCATCCTGTCCATCCCGTCCATCCCGCCGCTTGTCTTGCGGGGGCGCGCGCGGCCATAATCGGGGGACGGCGCGCGGGCGCGACGGGCGGCCTGCGGCAATCTGGAGGATCGCGGGATGGCAGACCGGAAACTGGGCGTGCTGGAGCATGGTTCGGGATGGAGGACGGGGGCGCTGTGCGCCGTTCTGGGGATGCTGTGCGCCGCGGGCGCCTGGGCGCAGGACGACGCCGCGCGGCGCGCGGAGGCGCTGGCCGCCATTGACCGGGGCGCGGCGGCAGGGCCCTTCCAGCCCGCATGGAACTCGCTGGAGACCTACACCGTCCCCGACTGGTACCTCGACGCGAAATTCGGCATCTTCATCCACTGGGGCGTCTACTCCGTGCCCGCTTTCGGCAACGAGTGGTACCCGCGCAACATGTACCGCGGGGACTCGCCCGAGTTCCGCCACCACGTCAAGACCCACGGCCCGCAGAAGACCTTCGGCTACAAGGACTTCATCCCCGGGCTGACGGCGGCCCACTACGACCCCGCCGCCTGGGCGGAGCTCTTCCGGAAGGCCGGGGCGAAGTACATCGTCCCCGTGGCGGAGCACCACGACGGCTTCGCCATGTATGACTGCTCCTACTCCGACTGGACCGCCGCCAAAATGGGGCCCAAGCGCGACGTCGTCGGCGAGCTCGCCGCCGCCGTGCGCAAGGAGGGCCTCATCTTCGGCCTGTCCAGCCACCGCGCCGAGCACTGGTGGTTCTTCGACGGCGGCCGCGCCTTCGACTCCGACGTGAACGACCCCGCCTTTGCCGGGCTCTACGGCCCCGCCCAGCCGGAGAAGGAGTCCACGCCCGACGCCGCCTTCCTCGACGACTGGCTCCTGCGCACCTGCGAGCTGGTGGACAAGTACCAGCCCCAGCTCGTCTGGTTTGACTGGTGGATCGGGCAGCCCTGCTTCCAGCCCTACCTCCAGCGCTTCGCCGCCTACTACTACAACCAGGGCACCGCCGGGAACCGCGGCGTCGCCATCAACTACAAATACGATTCCTTCCCCGTCAAGGCCGCCGTGTGGGACATCGAGCGCGGCCAGCTCGCCGAAATCCGCCAGCCCTTCTGGCAGACCGACACCTCCGTCTCCCTCAACTCCTGGGGCTACGTCGAGAAACAGCGCTACAGGACCGTCACCTCCCTCGTCCAGGACCTCGTGGACATCGTCAGCAAGAACGGCGCCCTCCTGCTCAACATCGGCCCGCGCCCCGACGGCACCATCCCCGAGCCGGAACAGGAGATGCTCCTGGACATCGGAAAATGGCTGGAGGTGAACGGCGAGGCGGTCTACGGCACCCGCCCGTGGAGGGTCTACGGCGAGGGCCCCACCAAGGTCACCGACGGCTACTTCACCGACGGCAAGAAGAAGGCCTTCACCCCCGCGGACATCCGGTTCACCACCAAGGACGGCGCGCTCTACGCCGTGCTCCTCGCCTGGCCCAAAAAGCGCGTCGCGCACATTGACTCCCTGTCGTTCTCCGACGGCAACGTCGCCGAAGTCACCCTCCTCGGCGCGCCCAAGCCCCTCAAGTTCAAGCAGAACGACAAGGGGCTCCGGGTGAACCTGCCCAAGGAAAAGCCCTGCGACCACGCCTACGCCCTGAAGATCACCTTCCAGGCGAAGTGACCGGCGAACCACGGACCACACGGACCACACGGAAGGCGCGCCCTCCGCGCGCGTCCTGGTTCGTCCATCCCGTCCATCCCGTCCATCCCGTCCATCCCGTCCATCCCGTCCATTCTGTCCATCCCGTCCATCCCCCCGCTTGTCTTGCGGGGGGGCGCTCCGCCATAATCGGGGGAGCGGCGCGCGGGCGCGGTGGTGCGGCCCGCGGCAACGTGGAGGATCACGGGATGTCGGACCGGAAGCTGGGCGTGCTGGTGCATGGCGCGGGATGGGTGGCGGGGGAGCACATCAAGGCGTTCAAGAACAACCCGCACACGCGGGTGGTGGCGATTTCGAGCCGGCGGATGGAGAGCTGCCGCGCGCGGGCGGAGGAGGCGGGGCTGGAGGGGGTGGCGCTGTACACGGACTATGAGAAGGCCCTGGCGCATGAGGGGGTGGACATTGTGTCGGTGTGCACGCCGCAGCAGCACCACGCGGACAATGTGGTGGCCGCCGCGGAGGCGGGGAAGCACATCGTCATCGAGAAACCGGCGGCGAACACGCCGGCGGAGATGCGGGCCATGCTGGACGCCGTGACGAAGGCGGGGGTGAGGACGGTGGTCAGCTTTGTGCTGCGGTGGAACCCGATGTTTGAGACGGTGAAGGCCCTCATCGCGGACGACGCCATCGGCGATGTGTATTACACGGAGGCGGACTACCAGCATGACATTGCGAGCTGGTGGACGGGCTACGGCGAGGGCCGCACGAAGGCGCTGGGCGTGAGCGCCGCGCTGGTGGCGGGGTGCCACGCCATTGACGCCGCGCGCTGGTTCGCCGACAAGGACCCGGACAGGGCGGCGGTGCCCGTGGAGGTCTTCGCGTACAGCGGGGGCTGGCGCAAGGGGAAGGAGGTGGAGTACGACTACTTCAAGAACGCGTGGAAGCCCGCGCCGCCGCTGGAGTATGACGACCTGGAGGTGGCGCTGGTCCGCTATTCCAACGGCGCCCTGAGCAAGGTCTCGACGAACTACGGCTGCGTCATGCCCTACATGCTCCCCGTGGAGGTCTTCGGCACGCGCGGCACGATCAGGGACAACCGGGTCTGGTCGCACAAGTTCCCCGGCCAGCGCGGCTGGGTGGAGATCCCCACGATCCTCCCCGAGAGCGCCGACGTGTCCCACCACCCCTTCCAGGGCGAGATGGACCACTTCGTGGACTGCGTCCTGAACGGCCGCGAGTCCCATTGCAGCCTGGCGGACGCCGTGCTCACGCACTCCATCGTGTTCGCGTCGCTGCGCTGCTACGAGACCGGCCAGCCGGTCCGCCTGCCCTTGGAGGAGTTCCTCTAAGCGGCCGACGGGGGGAAGACGAGGCCGGCGGGACGCCGGCGGTGCGGAATTGCGGCGCGCGGGTCCGTGCCGTGGCACCGGCGTCCCGCCGGCCTTGTCTTTGGGCGCTCCCCGCCGCGTCGGCCGCCCCGGAACATTTCCCTGTTCGCTCCGGCGAATCCCCGCCCCGCGATCTTCCTGAAAAACAGCCCTCCCCGCCGCGGCGCAACCGCCGCGGCGGGGAGGGAAAAGGGGGACGTTGCCGCGCTCACACCCCGGGGGCGGGGGGCTGGGCGACGTAGCTGGTGAGGATCTTCATGTAGTTGGCGCGCTCAAAGGCGGCGGGCTCGGCGCAGTTCTTCTGGCTCATGGCGCCCTGCATCTGGGCGACGGAGGCGTAGTCGTTCTCCTCCATCCACTTCGCCATGCCCTCGAGCATGACGCGCAGGTGGCCGGGGCCGCGCTTGAGGAGGGCCGAGGTCGTCATGGCGGCCTTGGCGCCGGCCATCATGCACTTGAGCGCGTCGGCCCCGGTGTGCACGCCGCCGGTCACGGCCATGTCGGCGGAGATGTGGCCGAAGAGGATGGCCACCCACCGCAGGCGCAGGCGCAGGGCGGCGGAGTCGCTGAGCACCAGGTCCGGCTTGACCTCGAGCTTCTCCAGGTCGAGGTCGGGCTGGTAGAAGCGGTTGAACATGACCAGGGCGTCGGCCCCGGCCTCGCTCAGCCGCCGCGCCATGTTGGCCATGGAGCTGAAGTACGGCCCGATCTTCACGGCCACGGGGACCGTCACGGCGGCCTTGACGGTCTTCACGAGGTCAACGTACATGTCCTCGACCTGGGCGCCGGTCATGCCGGGGTTGGTGGGCACGTAGTAGACGTTCAGCTCGACGGCGTCGGCGCCGGCCTGCTGCATCTCGCGGGCGTACTCCACCCAGCCGCCGGCGGACACGCCGTTGAGGCTGGCGATGATGGGGATGCCGGTGGCCTCCTTGGCCTGCCGGATGTGGCCGAGGTAGCCCTCGGGCCCCATCTTGTAGTCCTCCAGGTCGGGGAAGTAGGTCATCGCCTCCGGGCTGGAGAGCTCCCCCTGCTGGAGGTTGGCGTTCAGCTCCTGGCTCTGGAAGGCGATCTGCTCCTCGAAAAGCGAGTGGAGCACGATGGCCGCCGCACCCGCGTCCTCGAGCTTGCGGATGTTGTCCAGCTTCTCGCTGATGGGCGAGGGGGACACGACGATCGGGTTCTTCAGGTTCAGGCCCAGGTAGGTTGTCGAGAGGTCCATCTGTCTATTCCTTCTGCCGCCGGCCCGGGGGCGCGGCGGGGGTTGTCCCAAGTTGTGGTTACTCGGCCTGGGCCGGTTTGGCCGCGCCGCCGTTTCCGGGCATGGCGGCCAGGTACTGGTAGAGCCTCCACCGCGTCTCGACGTCGCCCTGGGCCGCGTCCAGCAGGCGCTTGGCCGACTCGGGCTGGCTCAGGGACAGCATCTTGAAGCGGGTCTCGTTGTAGATGTACTGCTCAAGAGGCATGCTCGGGTCCTTCGAGTCGAGCTGGAAGGGGTTCTTCCCCTGCGCCGCCAAGGCGGGGTTGTACCGGAACAGCGGGAAGTGCCCCGACTGCACCGCCGCCTTCTGCTGCTCCAGCCCCATGGACAGGTTGTAGCCGTGGGCGATGCAGTGGCTGTACGCCACAATGAGCGACGGGCCGTCGTAGGCCTCGGCCTCCAGCAGGGTCTTCACCGTGTGGCCGTCGTTCGCGCCCAGGGCCACCCGCGCAACGTACGCGGTCCCGTAGGTCATCGCCATCAGCGTCAGGTCCTTCTTGCCCGTCGGCTTGCCGGCCGCGGCGAACTTGGCCACCGCCGCGCGCGGCGTGGACTTGGAGCACTGGCCGCCCGTGTTGGAGTACACCTCCGTGTCGAGCACGAGAATGTTCACGTTGCGGCCCGACGCCACCACGTGGTCCAGCCCGCCGTAGCCGATGTCGTAGGCCCAGCCGTCCCCGCCGAAGATCCACACGCTCTTGCGCACCAGGAAGTCCGCCACGCCCAGCAGCGTCTTCGCCTCCGGGGCCGCCGCGCCCGCCAGCTTCTTCTTCAGTTCGGCCACCCGCGCCCGCTGCGCGTTGATGCCGGCCTCGGTGGACTGGTCCGCCGCGAGCAGGGCGCCGGCAAACTCGCCGCCGATGACCGGCTCAAGCCGCTTCACCAGCTCCAGGGCGAACCCCTGCTGCTTGTCAATGGTGACGCGCATGCCCAGGCCGAACTCGGCGTTGTCCTCGAAGAGCGAGTTGCACCACGCCGGGCCGCGGCCCTCGGCGTTCACGGCCCACGGCGTCGTGGGCAGGTTGCCGCCGTAGATGGAGGAGCAGCCGGTGGCGTTGCCGATGTAGGCGCGGTCGCCGAAAAGCTGCGAGACGAGCTTGATGTAGGGGGTCTCGCCGCAGCCGGCGCAGGCGCCGGAGAACTCAAACAGCGGCCGCAGCAGCTGCACGTCCTTCACCAGCCCGTGGTTCACCCGGTCACGGTCCGTCTCGGGCAGGGACAGGAAGAAGTCCCAGCAGGCGCGCTCGCGCGCGCGGATGGGCTCCTGCTGGACCATGTTGATGGCCTTCAGCTTGACCTCGCTCTTGTTCTTCGCCGGGCAGGTCTGCACGCACAGCGTGCAGCCCGTGCAGTCCTCGGGCGCGATCTGGAGCACGAAGCGCTGGCCCTCAAACTCCTTCCACTTGGCCTTGGCGGACTGGAAGCCCCCGGGCGCGCCCGCCAGCGCGGACTCGGCCACGATCTTGCCCCGGATCACGCCGTGCGGGCAGACCAGGGAGCACTTGCCGCACTGGATGCACGTGTCGGGGTCCCACGCGGGAATCTCCAGCGCGATGTTCCGCTTCTCCCACTGCGTCGTCGCCGTGGGGAAGGTGCCGTCCACGGGCATCTTGCTGACCGGCATGTCGTTGCCCCGGTCGCGGATGATCTCCGCCGTGAACTCGTGCAGGAAGGCCGGCGCGTTCGCGGGCACCGGGTCGCTCAGGTCGAAGGCGCTGGTGACCCCGGCGGGCACCGCCACCTCGTGCAGGTTCTCCAGGGCCATGTCCACGGCCGCCCAGTTCTTCTGCACGACCGACTCGCCCCGCTTGCCGTAGGTCTTCTTGATCGCGGCCTTGATCGCGTCAATGGCCTTGTCGCGCGGCAGGATGTTGCTGATGGCGAAGAAGCACACCTGCATCACCGTGTTGATCCGGCTGCCCATGCCCGCGTCCGCGGCCACCGCGTAGCCGTTGATCGTGTACAGCTTGATCCTCTTCTCGACGATGTGGCGCTGCGCCGTGCGGCTGAGGTGGTCCCACAGCTCGTCCGGGCCGTAAATGCTGTTCACCAGGAAGGTCGCCCCCTCCTCCGCCAGGTAGAGCAGGTCCATCTTCTCCATCAGCGTGAACTGGTGGCACGCCACGAAGTTCGCCCGCGTGATGAGGTAGCTGGACTTGATCGGGTTCGGCCCGAAGCGCAGGTGGGACGTCGTCATGGACCCCGACTTCTTCGAGTCGTACACGAAGTAGCCCTGGGCGCACAGCCCCGCGTCCTCGCCGATGATCTTGATCGAGTTCTTGTTCGCGCCCACGGTGCCGTCGGAGCCCAGGCCGTAGAACACGGCCCGCACCGTCGAGGGGTCCTCCGTGGAGAAGGTCTTGTCCACCTCCAGGCTCGTGTGCGTCACGTCGTCCGTGATCCCCACGGTGAAGTGGTTCTTCGGCGCGCCCTTCTTCAGCTCGTCGAAGACCGCCTTCACCATCGCCGGGGTAAACTCCTTGGACGACAGGCCGTAGCGGCCGCCGACCACCCGCGGGATCGCCGGGAAGGGCATTGTCCCGTCGGCCATGGACTCGGCCAGCGCCGTCACCACGTCCATGTACAGCGGCTCGCCCGCCGCGCCCGGCTCCTTGGTCCGGTCGAGGACCGCCAGGGCCTTCACGGTCTTCGGAAGCGCCGCCACGAAATGCTTGACGGAGAAGGGGCGGAACAGGCGCACCTTGAGCACGCCCACCTTCTCGCCGCCCTCGGCGGCCAGGCGGCTGACGGTCTCGTCGGCCGCGTCCGCGCCCGACCCCATCAGCACGATGACGCGCTCGGCGTCCGGCGCGCCCACATAGTCAAACAGGTGGTAGGACCGGCCCACCAGCGCCGCAAAGGCGTCCATCGTCTCCTGGACGATGCCCGCGCACGCGTTATAGAACGGGTTGCACGCCTCGCGCGCCTGGAAGAACACGTCGGGGTTCTGCGCCGAGCCGCGCAGCACCGGGCGCTCCGGGTTCAGCGCCCGCGCGCGGTGCGCCAGCACCAGGTCCTCGTCAATCATCGCCCGCACGTCCTCCGCCAGCACCTGCTCGATCTTCGCCACCTCGTGCGACGTGCGGAACCCGTCGAAGAAGTGCACGAAGGGGATCCGCGCCTTCAGCGTCGCCGCGTGGGCGATCAGCGCCAGGTCCTGCGCCTCCTGCGGCGAGTTCGACGCCAGCATCGCGAACCCCGTGTTGCGCACCGCCATCACGTCGCTGTGGTCCCCGAAAATGGACAGGGCGTGCGTCGCCACCGCCCGCGCCGTCACATGGATCACCGCCGGCGTCAGCTCGCCCGCGATCTTGAACATGTTCGGGATCATCAGCAGCAGCCCCTGCGACGCCGTGTAGGTCGTCGTCAGCGAGCCCGCCTGCAGCGCGCCGTGCACCGCCCCGGCCGCCCCCGCCTCGCTCTGCATCTCCACCACCAGCGGAATGGTGCCCCAGATGTTCTTCTCGCCCTTGGCCGCCCACTCGTCGGCCCATTCGCCCATGGCCGACGACGGGGTGATCGGGTAGATCGCCGCAACCTCGCTCGCCAGGAAGGCCACCCGGGCCACCGCCTCGTTTCCGTCCACTGTCTTCATCGGTCTTGCCATCGCGCGCGCTCCACCTGCCGCCCCCGGGAATTCCGGGGCCGGTTGCTGCTGAACAGCGTTGCTGCCGTCGGATGTCCGGCATGGGTTCTTGGGAAAAGCACCACCCCCCCGCTGCGCGCCCGGAAAGGCGCCAGGCGGGGGACCGCCCCGGGGACAGAACGCACCCCCCGGGCACAAACCCGCCTATTATGTACAAATCCCGCCCCGGGTTCAATTATGCGATGGCCCCCCGCTGGGAAAGGTCCGGCATCCGGGCGCGACCGCTGCCTCACCAGGAGGCTTGGTCCCTTCATCCGCACCCGCTGACGAGCGGCTCCTGACAAAGCGGCTGCCTTCCCGCCGTCAGGGAAGGCACAGGAGAGGCGGAAATCATGCGCACCCACCGGGGGGGGACACTGGGCCGCGGTCCTCTCGAAGCGTCATCGGGGCCCGGGTGTTGCCAGCTCCCCCCGCAGACGGGGTACAATGGCCGGGTGGCGGCGCCGCACAACGCGGATTCACACCAGGGCCGGAACCGGGCTGCAGGGTATCGGGGTCCCCGCCCGCCGCTGAGAGGACAGAGCCATGCCTGAAGTCAAACCGTTTTGCGGTCTCCGTTTCGACCCCGCCGTGGCGGGCTGCCTCGACGCGGTGATCACGCCACCCTACGACGTGATCTCGCCGGAGCAGCGCGACCGCCTGGCGGCGGACAGCCCCCTGAACATGACCCACGTCATTCTGCCGAAGCCGGGCCCGGCGGGGGAGTCGCCCTATGACTGCGCCGCGGCGGTTTTTGGCGGCTGGCGCGCGTCGGGCGCGCTGAAACAGGACCCCGCCCCATCGCACTATCTGCTGCGGCAGACCTTCAACGACCTGGAGGGGCGGCTGCGTGTGCGGCGCGCCTTCTTCGCGGCGGTGAGGCTGCCCGAGGCGGGCGAACGGCGCATTCTGGGCCACGAACGCACCTTCGACAAGCCCTTTGAGGACCGGCTGTCCCTGACGCGGGCCACCCGCACCAGCCTCGGTGCGGTCTTCCTGCTGTACTCCGACCCCGCCGGGGCGCTGGAGGAGTTTCTGGGCCGGATGAACGACACGCCGCCGGACCTGGCGGCGACCACCTTTGAAGGGGTGCGCCAGGAGCTGTGGCGCGTGGACCCGGACCCTGCCGTGGCCCCCTTCCTCGCGGACCAGACCCTCTACATCGCCGACGGGCACCACCGCTTCCGCACGGCCTGCGCCTATCGCGACGAGATGCGCGCGAAAACGGGCGCCGCGCCGGGCACCCAGCCCTTTGACCACGCCCTCGCGGGGTTCGTGGCCTTTGAGGACTCCGGCCTCGAGGTGCACGCCACGCACCGCATCGTGCCGGCGTGCCCGCTGGACACGGCGGGCGTCCGCGCCGCACTGGCCCCGTGGTTTGACCTGTCCGAGGTTCCCGGCGACCCGGCCACGGCCCTGCGCCGCGCCGGGGAGGGCGCGTTTGTGATGTTCGCGCGCGGCGAGGCCCCGCTGCTGCTGAAGTTCACGGGCGACCGGACGGCGCTCCTCGGCGAGGACCGCGGCCCCGCCTGGCGCGACCTGGACGTGGCCCTGCTGCACCGGGGCGTGTTTGAGCGGATTCTGGGCCTGCCCGCGGACCTGGCCTGCCGTTTCGCCCAGCGCCCCGACGAGGCGCGCGCGGCGGTGGAGGAGGGCGGCGCGGCGCTGGCCTTTCTGGTGGGGGCGACGCCGCCGGCGCAGATCCGCGCGTGCGCCGAGGCGGGCGAGCCCATGCCGCAGAAGTCCACCTACTTCTTCCCCAAACTCTGCACCGGCGCGGTGATGCTGCCGCTGGAATAGGGGGCGGCATGGACGGGCACCGGACCCACTGGAAGACCCCGCAGACGGCCCTGGCGGCCCTGTGCCTGCTGTGCGCCGCCGCCCCGGGCGGCGACACGCCGCCGCCCATGACGGCCGGGAACCGCATCCTCGCCGCCCACCGGGGCGTGGTCACGGAGACGATCCCCGAGAACAGCCTCGCCTCGCTGGAGGAGACCATCCGCCGGGGATACACCCACATCGAGGTGGACCTGCGCTGCACCCGCGACGGGCGCGCCGTCTGCCTGCACGACGACCGCCTGCGCCGCGCGGCGGGATCCCCCCGCGCCGCGGGGGAGCTGACCCTCGACGAGCTGCGCGCCCTGGCACCCGTGGAAAAGGTGCCGGACTTCGAGACGTTCTGCGCGCGCAGCGCGGGGCGCATCGCCCTGATGCCCGACATTAAGGAGTGCCCGGAGGGGCTGGAGGCCGCCTTCGCCGCCGACATTGAGCGGTGTCTCGCGGCGCACGGGCTGCTGGACACCGCGCTGTTCATCGGCAGGGGGGCCGTCCCGGAGCGCTTCAAGAAGGCGGGCGGGTCGCTGCGCGCCGTCTCGCCGGAGGCCGCGGCGGGCACCCCCCCGGCGGGCCGCTTCGTCTTCGGCCACGCAAAGGACTTCGACGGGCCCTCCGTCCGGGCCTTCCAGGCCCTCGGGCTGAAAGTGGTCGTCAGCATCAACACCTTCCACTATCTCGGCGCCGGGGACTGGCGCGGGGCGGGTGGCGCGGACGTGAAACGCATGCTAGAATGCGGCGTGGACGGCCTTCAGATAGACAGCGTCTATGAACCCGCCTTCCGGGAGCACGCCGGGGGCGCGGCGGGGACAATGTGACGCGGGGCGCCGTCCCGCGCCAAACACGGGGAGCATGGCGGCCTATGGATGCGGTGACCACCAACGGGCTCTGCAAAACGTACCGGGCGCTGGGGCGCGGCGATGTGCGCTCCGTTCAGGACTTGAACCTCGTCGTGGACAGCGGCGAGATCTACGGCTTCCTCGGGCGCAACGGCGCGGGCAAGACCACCACCATCAAAATGCTGTGCGGGCTGGTCCAGCCCACGGCGGGCGGGGCGCGCCTCTTTGGAAAACCCGCCCGGGATCCCGACGCGCGCGCGGCCCTGGGCTACCTCCCCGAACAGCCCTACTTCTACGAGTACCTCACGCCGCGCGAGACCATGCGCTTTTACGGCCGCCTGCGCGGCATGGACGACGCGGCCATCGCGGCCCTGTGGGACCGCGCCGCGGACCTGCTCGACCTGGGCGGCGTCGCAGACCGCCGCATCCGCGGCTTCTCCAAGGGCATGCGCCAGCGCGTCGGCTTCGCCGTGGCCCTCGTGGGCGACCCGCCGCTGCTGGTGCTCGACGAGCCCATGAGCGGGCTGGACCCCCTCGGCCGCCGCATGGTCCGGGAACTCATCGTCCGCCTTCGCAAAGAGGAGGGCAAGACCATCTTCTTCAGCTCCCACGTCCTCGGCGACGTGGAGGAGATCTGCGACCGCGTGGGCATCCTCGTGGAGGGGCGGCTGGTCTTCTCCGGCGGCATGGACGACCTGCCCGGGCGCGACATGAAGCGCACGGAGCTGCGCGTCGCCGGGCTCTCCCGCGCGGACGCCGCCGACCTGGCGGCGCGGGCGGGCAGCCACCGCGCCGGGGACGAGGGGGACACCTTCACCGCCGCGGACGGGGACGCCGCCGGCGCGCTCGCCGCCGAGGCCCTGCGGCGCGGTGGCCGCCTGCTGGAGTTCCGCCGGGTGCAGGAGTCGCTGGAGGATGTCTTCACCCGCATGCAGCATGCGGGAACGGACGGGGGGGCCAGGCCATGAGACGCGTGATGATTGTCGCGGGCAACACCTTCCGCGAGTCCGTGCGGGACAAGGTGCTCTATGTGCTGCTGCTCTTCGCGGCCACCTCCATCCTTGGGTCGAAGGCCCTGGGCTGGATCAGCGTGGGGCAGGACATCAAGATCGTGCGCGACTTCTGCCTCGCGTCCATGTCGGTCTTCGGCGCCCTCATCTCCATCTTCATCGGCGCCAGCCTCCTCTACAAGGAGATGGACAAGAAGACGCTCTACACCCTCCTCGCCCAGCCCCTGCGCCGCCACGAGTTCGTCCTGGGCAAATACGCCGGGCTCATGGCGCTCATCGCCGTCACCCTGGCGGCCATGGCCGCCGCCAGCGCCGCCTACCTCCTCGTGCTGGGAAGCGCGCCCGACGCCTCCTTCCTCCAGGCCGTGCTCCTCACCTTCATGAAGCTCGCCCTGGTCACCGCCCTCGCCGTCCTCCTCTCCGCCGCCACCTCGCCCATCCTCGGCGCCCTCATCGTCTTCTGCGCCTACGTCTTCGGCCACGCCACCGGCGTCTTCCGCGACCTCCCCCCGCAGTTCAACGGCACCGTCGCCAAGGGCGTGCTGGAGGCCGCCTACTACGTCATCCCCAACCTCTCCAACTTCACCCTCCAGTCCGAGGCGGCCAACGGCGTCGCCGTGTCCTGGGCCTATGTCGGCTGGGCCGCCCTCTACGGCGCCTTCTACACCGCCGCCCTGCTGGCCCTGGCCTGCCTCGCCTTCGAGAGGAAGGACCTGTGAGCCCCGCCGCCCCGGCGCGGCCCGGGCGCGCCCTGGTCCTCTGGCTCCTCGCCGCCGCTTTGTGCTACGCCGCGACCATCCCGGCGCAGCGCGCCGCGGACCGGCTCCGCCCGCCCCTGCGCGACGAGGTGCTCTACCTGCCCAACGAGAAACTGCTCACCCATTTCACAGCCGGGCTCGCCCCCGTCATCGCCGACCTGCTCTGGCTGCGCTGCGTCCAGTACACGGCCCTGGAGAACCGCGGCGCCCGCGCCTTCACCTGGCTGGAGCAGATGATCTTCACCTCGGTCAGCCTGGACCCGCGCTTCAAGGACGTCTACCGCTACGGCGCCATCTTCCTCTCCGCCCTGCGCTCCGATTCGGAGGCGGCCATGCGCCTCCTCCACGCGGGCATGGTCGAGGTGCCGGACGCCTGGGAGCTCCCCTATGAGGCCGCCATCATCCAGCTCGTCAACCGCAAGGGCGCGCCTGACGCGGAGAAACTCACGGCCTTCTACATGGGCATGGCCGTGGCCACCGGCAGACCCCCCGCCTTCGTGGCCGAGCTGGCGTCCCGGTTCCAGGCGAAACAGGACCTCGGCGGCCTCGAGGAGGGCATGTGGCGGCGCATGCTGGAGAGCGACGACAAGGTCATGCGCGAGCTGGCGGAGCGCAAGCTCCAGGAAATGGCCATCCTCCGAAACCTCCACGCCATGGAGGAATGGGTGGACGAGTACCGGGCCGCCAAAGGGGCGCCCCCGGAGACCCTGGAGGCCCTGCTCGCCTTCAAGCGCGCCGGGGCGCTCCCGCCCGACCCCCTGGGCGGGCGCTACCTCCTCGGCCCGGACGCCACCCCCATGAACTCCACCCTGCTCGACGCGGACACGGCGCGCCAGCTCGGCGTGCTGCGGCGGCGGCTGGAGGAGTTCCGCAACACCCACGACGCCTTCCCCCGCTCCCTGGAGGAGCTGACAAAGGAGAAGGGGTTCCCGCGCGTGCCCCCGCACCCCTGGCCCGGCCGGGAATGGAAATACGACCCCGCCACCGGAACTGTCGAGTAGGGCGCTGGGAAGTCCCCGGCGCCGCGCTCAGCGGCAGGCGTACCAGTAGACGGCGCTGCGGTAGTCGGCGATGTGGCGGTTGACCTCGCCGTGCTCGATGGCGAAGTCCATGGACCCGGCAAAGGGCACCGGGTCGCCGTAGTGCCAGCGGAACGCGGCGGCGCGCATGGTCCCATCGGCGATCCCGTAGACGGGGAACCCGTGCGACGGCAGGGCCTCGGGGCCGTTGAGCCGCCCCTTCAGCGCGTACCACCCGCAGTTGAAGTAGTCCTCGGACCCCGTGCCGTGGATGCGCAGTTCGCCGTCAATGATCCAGCGGTCGTCCCCCTCCAGCCAGTAGGGCAGCCCCT
>JAAYBR010000047.1 GCA_012730045.1 Candidatus Hydrogenedentota bacterium
CGCCGCCCTGCCTCATGCCGGGCGGCTGTCAAACATTGTACACACTGCGACCGGGCAAAGTCAGCCCCATTTCCGGCCGACAAGAAGCCCCCCGAGTGCCGGCTGTCCTCAAGGCGTCTGTGCGGCTCAGGAGGCCATGACCGGGCTGGTACCCCGTCGTTGTACCCTGAAGGTGACGGCGCGCCCTGTCGGCCTTCTGCCAGGCTTTCAGGCCCATCAGGCCCTGGTGTGCACAGGCCGGTGTTTCGTCAAGTGACGAAATTGGATCCGCTCGCAGTTGGGACCGCCCGCGATAAACGATACGCTATGCTTTCCTGCGGCCAACCACCGCGAGCAGGCTCAACGCCAGACCCGCCAAAAAGAGATCGCCCAGACGCCGCTTCAGGTTCATCAGTGTGAACCCGGATTTCTGGCATCCAAAACAACCGGCCTCCTCGTCAAGGCCAAGTTCTGCCCTGCCCAGCGCACCGTCGCCATCGGTGTCCAGTTCATTGAAGACGGCCAGGGTAAGCCCTGGAATCGCGGCCAAGGCCTCCGCATAACTGATGCGCCCGTCCCCATTGGTATCCGCAGCATTAAATCCTGCGGCCAACAAGGCATGCACCTCCTCCACTGTGGGGGCCAGTGGCGGCTCGCCCTCGCCTTCGCCTGGGTCCGGTCCCTTCGAAACCACCAGGGACACCGAGCTGCCGGGGGCCGCCTGCGCGCCCGCCGCCGGATTTTGGCTGATCACTGATCCCGCGGGAACCGTGGCGCTATACGCCTCGGTCACCGTGCCCACCGCAAGATCCGCCCCCGTGATGGCGGTCTGGGCCGCGCTCTGCGTCATGCCCACCACATTGGGCACGGAAACCGGCTGAGGACCCTTGGAGACCACGAGGTCCACCGCGTAACCGGCGGACACGCTGGTGTCCGCAGCGGGGGTCTGGCTGATGACCTGGCCCACCGGAACCGTGGCGTTATACGCCTCGGTCACCGTGCCCAGGGTGAGCCCGGCCCCGGTAATCAAAGTGGTGGCTGAAGCCTGTGTCTGGCCTACCACATTGGGCACCACAACCGCCGGCCCCTTGGAGACCAAGAGGGCCACCGCCGAACCGGATACCGCCTGCGCGCCGCCTGCTGGATCTTGGGAAATAATAGTGCCTGATGGAACGGAGTTGTCAAAGGTTTGGGTTACTGCGCCTAGTGTCAAGTCCGCCTCCCGTATGGCAGTGGTGGCCACTGCTTGTAGATACCCCTCCACGCTGGGAACAAAAACAGAATAGGGCACATACTCATAAGCGCCCATGTCAATACCCACGCCATTTGGGCGGACTGTGCCAACCAAATCCACGAGGGGTGCCCCAGATGAGGTGCCTCTGTCAATACAGGGGGAATCCGCCCGCAAACGAAAATCACCCAGTGAGGGATTGATAAAACTGGGCTCTCCAACGATGTTGCCGGTGCCGCTCATGGTGGTGGGAAGACAACTGTATGACATAAGCGTAGACGATGTTTGTGAATTTGCCCCTGTATTTCCCGAAATAACACAGTTAACCGCTGCGCCCTCATATAACCCGGAGCCCAACGGCGCCGTGTTATATGCCACAGAACAATTCATCGCTGTGCCTTGGTACATCCCGCCGCCGTAGAACCCACTACTGTTAAGCGTGAACAAACAGTTTATAGCCGTACCTTGGTGCATCCCGCCCCCGGAAGACGCACGATTGTTTCTAAATATGCTTCTCGTTGCCGTGCCTTGGTACATGCCGCCCCCACCGCCAATTGCGGTGTTGAAAATAAACGCACAGTTTACGGCAGTGCCTTGATACAACCCAGCCCCATCAGTTGCCGTGTTATAAGTGAACACGCAGTTGGTGGCGGTCCCCCCGAACATTCCCCCGCCGTTGAGGCCTCCAGTTGATGAATATGTCGCTTTGCCCCGGTCATGGTGAAGCCATCCACTGCACCGCCGGAGATGGCGTACACACAGCGGCGGGCGTCTTCCCCGTTAATAATCGAGACGTTGTCGGTGTAGCTTCTATCGTCCCGGGCAGTTTCCGCGCCGGTGAAGCCACCGTAGAGGGTCACGCCGGATTTTAGCGTGACCACACCAGTGTCACCAGTTCCGGTGTAAGACCCGGCCATGACCCAGATTTCATCGCCGGAGGATGCCTTGTCCACGGCCGCCTGGAGGGTGCCGCATGCCGTGGCCCATGAAGTCCCGGACTGTTCCCCTGCCCCGGCGGGGGTGACATACCAGACAGCGGCGTTGGCCGCAGTGGTGGGCAGCATGAGTAGGGTTGCCAGAAGGAAAAGAACGGCAACGGACATACGTTGAGTCAAGCAGGTTTTCATGGCGATTCTCCTTTGTGTCAGCCACCTAAAAAACAAACTACTGAGGTCACCCCCACTTTGGACAGGGACCGGCTCAACTCAGGATGACGCGGGGGCGGCAACTTGGCCGCTTCTCGGCCCCCTGTCGCCTCAATCCTAGCAGATTGCCTGTGGGGTATCAATATGCCGCTTTCTTCGGATTAACCCATGGCTGAGCCGGACCGGGCTGGTACCCTGCCGTTGTACCCTGCCGGTGACGGCGAAGCCCGCTGGCGGTCAGACGGAAGTGATGGCATACACCATGTCGCTGATCGCGCGGCGGAAGGCGTCGTTCTCGACGAACTGCTTGTAGACCTGGGTGTCATCCCGCAGGAGGCCCTGCATCACCCGGTGCAGGGCCTGGTCGTGGGCCATGCGGGCGGTGTGCGGGGTGTTTTCCAGGGCGTTGCGGAACACGGTGTCCGCGGCCACCTTCGGCGCGATGTCGTCGCGGATGCGCCGGGCCACCCGGTCGGCGTCGTCAAACAGGGTTCCGAACTGCTCGTTGAAGGTTTTCAGGATGTTGCTGAGCCGGTCGTACTCCGGGTCGGGCTTCATGCCGCCGCCCTCGACGGGGACGGGGGGAATCTCCACATCCTCGTCCGCCAGCGCGATTCTCATCACCTCCCGCTTCTCCACCCGGTAACTGTCCATGTCAATGGCTTCGAGGATGCCCTTGGCACCGTCCGGCTCCAGCGGCGCGGGCAGTTTCGGGATGAGCAGGTTGAGCAGGATGGACAGCCGTTCCCATTCGCGGTTGGTGTAGGTGATGACCGACGCGAGGAAGTCATAGGCGCGTGTGAAGGTTTTCGCCTTGCCCTTGAAGTCCACCTGGCCGTCCTCGTCGAGCCGCTCCACGTAAACGGCCACGCAGGCGTCGAGAAGGGGGTCGAGCTCCTCGCGGGGAGCCCCGGTGAGAAACAGCTCCACCACCCGGTCCCGCTGCTCAGGCGAGTACACCTGGGCATTGTCCAGCGCGGCCTTGAGGTCATGCAGCTTGTCCGGGTCCGTCTCCTCGGCGAGCAGTGTCGTGCGGTAATAGTCCTGAAACGCGTAGGTGACGGCCTCCGCGTTGTCCTGGAAGTCGAGCACAAACACGTCGTGCTTCTTCGGGTGGGCGCGGTTCAGCCGGGACAGCGTCTGCACCGCCTTCACGCCCGACAGGGGCTTGTCCACATACATGGTGTGGAGCAGCGGCTCGTCATAGCCCGTCTGGAACTTGTCCGCGCAGATGAGGAAGCGGTACGGGTCCTCCTGGAACGCCTCCGGGATGTCGCCGCTGGGAATGCCGTTGAGCGACGACTCCGTCACCTTCGCGCCACCGTATTCATGCTCCCCGGAAAAGGCGACGAGGGCGTGGTAGGGGCTTTTCCGCTCCAGCAGGTACGTCTGGAACGCGTGATAGTACTGGATGGCCCGCTCGATGCCGGAGCACACCACCATGGCCCGGGCCTGTCCGCCGATCTTTCCATACGCCAGCACCTGGTCGTGGAAATGGTCCACCATGATCTCCGCCTTCAGGCGGATCGCGTGGTCGTGGCTCTCCACATACCGGCGCAGCTTCTTCTTCGCCTTCTTCGTGTCAAATTCCGGGTCGTCCTCCACCTTCTTCACCAGCCGGTAGCAGCTCTCGACCGGCGTGTAGTGCCGCAGCACGTCGAGGATGAACCCCTCCTGCACCGCCTGCTTCATCGTGTAGCTGTGGAAGGGGCGGTGGCGCACCCGGCCCTCGGCGTCCGGCGGAAGCGCCTCGCCGAACATCTCCAGCGTCTTGTTCTTGGGGGTGGCCGTGAAGGCGAAATAGCTCGCGTTCCTGAGCATCTTCCGCGCCGCCATGCGCTTTTCCAGCGCGGCGTTCACCACGTCCTCCGGGTCCGGGCCGTCCGCCTCCCCGCCCAGCGCCTGGTTCATGGCCGAGCTCGTCTTCCCGCCCTGGCTGGAATGCGCCTCGTCAATCACGATGGCAAAGCGGCGTCCGCCCTCCCCGGCGATCTCGTCGAGGATGAACGGGAACTTCTGTACCGTCGAGACGATGATCTTCTTTCCCTGCTCGATGAACTTCCGCAGGTCCCCAGAGTGCTCGGCGTGGCCCACCGTCGCCTGCACCTGCATGAACTGCTTGATCGTCTTCTGGATTTGGTCGTCCAGCACCCGCCGGTCCGTCACCACGATGACCGAGTCAAACACCTCTTTCCCGCCGCGCTTCACGCCGATCAGCTGGTGCGCCAGCCACGCGATGGAGTTCGACTTGCCGCTCCCCGCCGAATGCTGCACCAGGTAGCGCCCCCCGGCCCCGTGCGCGTGGACCGCCGCCAGCGCCTTCCGCACCACGTCCAGCTGGTGGTACCTGGGGAAGATTTGCACCCGCTTCTTCTTGCCCGTCTTCCGGTCCCTGGTCTCGACGATCTGCGCGTAGTTCTCCAGAATGTCCGTCAGGCCCGCAGGCGTCAGAATGTCCTTCCACAGGTAGTCCGTCTTCAGCCCGGCCGGGTTCGGCGGGTTTCCCGCGCCGTCGTCCCAGCCCTTGTTGAACGGCAGGAACCAGGACGCCTTGCCCTTCAGCTCCGTGCACATCCGCACCTCCGCGTCGTCCACGGCAAAATGCACCGCGCACCGGCCAAAGGCGAAGAGCGGCTCGCGGGGGTCCCGGTCGCGCCGGTACTGCTCCACCGCGTCCTCCACCGTCTGCTTCGTCAGGCTGTTCTTCAGCTCAAAGGTGGCAAAAGGCAGCCCGTTCACAAACAGGCACAGGTCCAGCGCGCGCCGCGTCTCGTCCAGGCTGTACGCCAGCTGCCGCGTGACCGAGAGCCGGTTCTCCGCGTGCAGCGCCGCCGCCGTCTCATTCCCCGGCGAGGGCGTCCCGTAGAACAGGGTGAAATGCTGCGGCCCGTGGTCCACGCCCCTCCGCAGCACGTCAATCACCCCCCGCTTCGTGATCTCCGACGACATCCGCGACAGAAACTTGATGCGGATGATGTCGTTCGGGTCCCCGTAATTCCCCAGGCCGAGCTTCTCAAACGCCTCCTCCTGCGTCGCCTTCAGAAACGCGAACAGCTGAAACGTGTCCAGGCAGTGCGCCCGGTCATAGTCCTTCGGGCTCCCCGCATGATAGCCCGCCCCCGAAGCATACCCCGCCGTCAAGTCCCCCACCGCGCCCCCCGACCCGGCGGACAACCCGTCCGTCCCCGTCAGGTGGCGCATGATCAGCGTCTCCAGGCCCTTCTCTGTGATGTCCGTGGTCACGCCATGTGTCCCCTTGTGTTTTCCCGGTAAACCGCGCGCTATCCGCCGTTTCGTTTTCGCCCGCGCCTTGGCGGGTGTTGCCGCCGGGCCTCCGCATTTTTCCGGGTTCACGGCCCGGTGCGGCGATATTGGCTTTGCTCTTCAAAAAATGAAGTGCTATCCGTCCATCGGCGGGCGTTCCCCGGCGGGAAGACGCCCGCTGCGGGGCTCGCCGAAGGCGGTTTCGCATACCCTCCTTTGCTTCCGGCCATTCCCCGTGGGGGCGGGGCAACCGGCACCGTCCCCCATGGTGGCACAACCCGTTTCCCAATGCAACCGGGCCGCGGGGGCGTCACGCCGACTTGTCCAGCACTTCGTGAGCGCCTGATCGTACGATATGATTCTCCGGTCGTCGGCCCGCCGTGCTCATCGTCGCGCTTCACGCCCCGCTCCGGTTCTTTCCCGGCGCGCCGATTGGCTAATACTTCCACAACACCTTCCCAACCGCCCGGAAATTAACTAATCCGTAAGACGTATCTGCGCAATGGGTTGAGAAAGAAAGACCATAGCAAGGTCAAGATAATATCCATAGACTATGGCGCGTTCAGGGGCGGATTTAACTAAAGACGCTCCAAGCCGTTCCACCCAGCCTCCCCGGGCCGTTCATGCCGCGTTGCGCTTTTGGCCCACCCCCTTATGAGAGCCTTGGGTTTACGGCCTTTCCTGCAGGCAAAACGAAGAAAAGCCGCCGACCTAACTGGCCGACGGCTCGCTGGCGCATGATTTGCCGTTGTTACGTGGTCTTGGGCTTCTGGCTGACGGGGGCCTTCGGGTCTTTCCAAGCCGGAAGGGTCTTGACATCATTGGCCGCCCTTCGCACGGCCTCCTGCATTTCCTTTGGGCTTAGATGAAGCTTTTTTACCTGCTCCGCCGGGTTGCTGGCCATCGGGGTCTCCTTTCAGGTGCGTTTTGAGAATAGTAACAACAAGCGCCTCCCGTTGCAAATAGCTGGAGGGAAGCATGGGAATCCTTATGGTTCCCGCCTTCCGGTTCCAGGGCACCGTTGCGCCGGTGTCCTTGTTCTTCCGCGTCAAGGGGAATCCGGACCCCTGCCTCATGGAAAAAAGATCGAAGAACCGGCGGGGGCCGATCCCCACGAAGGGCTCGAAAGCCACAAGCCCGCCCTTCTTCTGGTCGCGCTGGAAGCCCGGAAAGGCCGCGTCGTCATGGAACTTCAAGGCCCTGCTCTTGGGATAGGGCTCGATGTAGACCACCCGCGTGATGCCGGCGGCGATGATGTGCTTGGCGCAGTTGTGGCAGGGGAAGGTGGTCGAGTAGAGCGTCGCCCCCTTGCAGTTGATGCCGTTCCGGGCGCAGGTCATTAGCGCGTTCATCTCGGCATGGACAACGCGTCCGTACTCCGTGATGTCGTCTATGGGGCTGCGCCCGATGGCCTCCCGTATGGCCTTTTCACTGGCGGCCCTGCCCTCCTGTCCGCACGCGGCGCACACCCCCTCAACGGCGCGCACAAGGCTGTTGACCAGCTCCGCCTTTTCCGCGTCATTGCTGTCGCATTTCCGCCTGTAGTCCCTTCCCCGCGGCGTGTCGAGCACCTCCCCGGAGGGGGTGACATGGGGCCAGTAGGCGCCCCCGCCCGCGCAGGGGCACTCGTTGACGCCGGTTGCGAGCACCTCATTGTCCCGGGCGATCACCGCGCCGATCTGCCGCGAGAGGTCCGCCGAGCGGGTGGCCGCGGCGAAGGCCATGAACATGGCGTATTCGTCGAACAGCGGGGTGCGGTAGGGGTCCGCGAAGACAACGTCAAAAAAGCGGGTCAGGGACTGCCGCGCCGTCCGGTCCAGGTGGATGAAGAAATCGCTGAGATGAAAGGTGTCCCGCGTCCGCTGTCCGCAGGGAACCCCCTCGGCCTCGTCCCGCTGCATCAGCGCCCGCGCCTCCGAGTCCTTCATGTCTTTAGTTTTGAGGAGGTTGGTGTGGCGCTGTTTGGGGTCCACATAGACCCCGACGAGGAAGAACCCGTTTCCATAGATGCGGCGCAGCAGGTTCACCTCGTCCGGATGCTTCAGGGAGTTGATCACAAAAGCGTGCCGGGGGCGCGGCGAGGAGTCGGTCCGGCCCCCGTATATCTGCGCCGAGGCCACCATGGCGAGAATCGCGTTGTCCTTGGATGTTTCCCGCGCCTCGTTCCCGAGCGTCATCATGGTGTCTATGCGCGTGTATTCGCTCGCCCCCGCCAGGTCCGGAACCTCCACCACATGGGAAATCAGCTCCGAGAGCCGGATCACCACCGTGGTGTAGTCATACCGCTCCAGACAGCTGCTGATCCGCGGAACAAGCGACCCCAAGTCCGCGCCCACTGAACCCACCAAGCCGATAACAAGCTCAGCACCTGGAAGCTGTCCGGACAGAATGCTCCTGTAATGTTCTTCACGGTCCGCGTTGTCCATCGGTGCGACCTCCCTTATTCTCCCTCATCATCCATGATTTCGTCCGGGGAGGCAAATTCCTCCTCCTCGGGGGACGGGTCGGGCTCGGGACTCCCGGCGGCCGCCGGCAGACGCGACGCCGCCGCCCGCACGTCCAGCTTCCCCGTTACCACGTCCGACGTCAGACGCGTCCGGTATTCGCGCAGAAGGGTGATTCGACGGAGCAGACATGATATCGCAGCCGTGAGCGGGGCTGTCTCGCCAATAAGATCTCGGGCGATAAGCTCTCCTTCGCTCTCAGGGGGAAAGGGAACGGCAAGGTTCTTAATGCGCTCCACAGAAAGCCCCGGCTGGGCCGCAGACTGGGAGTATTGGTTGAGGTTCATCGTACGGAGGAGCTCCCCTAACCACTGCACAGATATTCCTGGTCGCAGAGTTGCCACAACCGCATGTTCTGAGGCGAAGAACTTTCCTTGAGCATAGTTGATATTGCCGCAAAGCGCCCCCTGCCTACCTATCAACACGTAGTGCCCATCGTGTGTGTATCTTGATGTGTATCCCCGCATGCCGTTTCCGCCAAACACTGGGTAGGGGCCGGTTTCTTCAATCTCCTGAGAAGTGATCCCGTCCCCACTCTTTAGCTGAGCTATGTTCTTCATCCGCCTCACCTCCCAATGGGCGGGGATGTCCCCTAGCCAGGGGATGCCGGAGGGTTTCAGGGGGGCGTTGGGGTCGAGGCCGCGGGTGACGGCGCGGTGGATGATGGCCTGTTTCTGCTCGTTGAGCAGGGTGATGATCTTCCGCTTCGCCCGGATCGCCCGCTCCAGCCGCCCGTTCGCCCAGTCCAGAAAACGCACGATCGCCGCCTGCTCCTCCGCCGGGGGGAGGGCTACCGGCATTCTCTTGAAGTGCGAGAAGTCCAGATTTTGGCGGAGTCCGGATCCATAGCCGTATATGGCCTTGCTTCTGTCCCAAACATTGAGAAACTGGAAGCCAAAAGAGGGCGCCATCCCCGCTTTTGTTCGCAGGGCCAAATAGGCCGAGGTGATGATTCCCCGATCATGAACCATGCCCACGCGAAGGCTCGTGTGATCGTTTTGAAGGTCGGTGGTTCGGAGGACGATGTCGCCGGGGTTGACAATCTGATAGGTCTCGAAGGACTCCGGGACAAGCCCGTGCAGCTTGTCTGCTGGCTTGACGACAATGCGCCCGTAACTGAGAGAGAGGACGGTCTTCTCCCTTAGACCGCGATTCCGCTCAAGAACGGGCGTATACGCCCCAAACGCTGGGCGAAGCTCCCAATGCCCCGGCACGCTTCCCGCCCACGGGAGCCCGGAGTCCTTGTATTCGGGGTAGGGCTTGAGGTCGGCGATCATGCCTGCCCTCCGTCGCCCATCTGGCGTTCGAGGGCCTGGCGGACGAGTCCCATGATGTAGGGGAGGTCATCGAGGGACTTGAAGCCGATTTCCACGTCGCCGTTTCCCCAGCGCCCCCGGTCTGTGACATCGGTGCAGAGGCTCTTGGGGTCGTTGATTTCGTTGAAGGGCAGGTTGAGGCTGAGGCGGAGTTGTTTGGCCTGGGGGACAACGTCCACGAAGTTGGTTTCGGCCTTGTAGGCCACATAGAGCTTGAGGAACTCCTCGACCACGCAGGGGTCCAGAGCGAGCACCTCTTTCCGGAAGGCCTCGAAGAGGTTGCGCATGCCGCCTTTGGCGAGGGCTTTGTGGTCCTTGATGGAGTAGCCGCCGGTCGCGGGGGCCTTTTTCGGCTTATAGGCGGCGAGAGTGGTGGCGTCGAGCCGGGGCGCGGCCCACACCTGGAGGGCGAGGTCGGCCAGCTGTCCGGCGCGGTTCTGGATGGCGGCCTCGTTCCACGCTTTCGCCTGTTTCAGGGCTTTGTTGAGCTGGAGCGGGCTTTCCTTGAAGCCGCCCGTCATGTCGCGCTTTTTGTCAAAGGGCTTGTCGCTGTATTCGGCGTTGTATCCCGTGAGGGTGAGGTTGCCGAGGGTGTGGAGCCACTGCTGCTGGACGCGCTGCCAGTCATCGCCCAGGGCCTTCCGCCACGCCGGGGAGAGGTCGGGGTTCTGGGGCAGGATGTGCTCGATGGTGTACTCGTCCACCGCCACTCGCTCCTTGCGTTTGTGGTTCTCCATGCGGCGCAGCCAGTAGCTTCGGCTGCGGAAGTTGTAGAGGTCGCGGGTGTGCAGGTCGCGGCGGAACTCGTCGTCGCGGGGGAAGCGGCGGTAGGAGGGCAAGGACAGGAAATGCGCCTGGATGCTTTCGAGGTAGCGGTCCTTCTTGAGCGCCTTGCCAAAGTTGGCGAAAGTCTTTCCTATCGAGTTGGTGGGGATGGCGCATACGGCGCGGCGGAACACATAGGCCTCCACCAGGCGCACGGCGGCGGCGAGGTCGGCGGCGGAGAGGGTTTTGCCGATGTAGTCGTGGTACAGCTCCAGGAGGAAGGGGTAGGCCACGTCCACTTTCAGCTCGCGCAGGTCGTGGAAGGCGGCAGCGAGGGCGCGGTTCTTCTCCCGTCCCAGGGCGAGGGCGCAGAAATACCCGGCAAAGGCGCGGATGTTCTTCACCAGTTCCTCGATGCCCGCCTCCAGCACGGGCTTTGTGCGGGAGTGGTCCTTGAACGCCTCGTAGACCTCGCGCTCGCGCGGAATGTCGCCGGTGCGCACGGTCAGGTAATGGCGCATGAAGCTGTCGAACTGGGTGCCGTAGGCCTCCTGGCCGAAGTCCTGCTCCATGGGCCGCCAGTAGTCCTCATAGAGGCGGGTTTGGAGGTCGGGCTCGAGCCCCATGAGGATGAAGTTGCGGATCAGGTCCGCCTGGCTCAGCTCCTTGCCGGTGGAGTTCATGCTCTCGAAGATGAGCTGGGGGTTGTCATGTTCCCCACTGAGGGCGATGTCCACCACCCCCAGCTTGGCCAAACCCCGCCACACCGGCACAAGGTCGTCCTTCCGCGCCGCGATGAGGTCGGTGAACAGATCAAAGTTCTGCATCACGCGCAACGAGGGTTCCTCGGGCGGCTCGGTGTTTCGGATGACCGACTTGAGCGTGGCGTTGTCCGTCTGCGAGAGCAGCAGCTTAAAGAAGCGGTCGCCCTTCTCAAGGCGGTTGGTGAGGTAGTACTCACGCAGCTTGGGGGCGGAGAATCCGTCCTCCGGCTCGGTGTCGCCGAGGGCGCGGGCGAGCGCCTCCATGAGCAGGGAGACCGAGGCGAGCCGCTGCTGGCCGTCAATCACCAGCAGGGGGGCCTGGTGCGAGACTTGGGAGAGCCCCTGCTCCACGTAGACGATGGAGCCGATGAAGTGCACCGAAATATTGCCGCTGGACCCGGCGCGCAGGATGTCGTCCCAGAGCTGGCGGCACTGTTTCTCGGTCCACGAGTACGTGCGCTGATAGATCGGGATCACAAACTGCGGCGACTTCTGCAGGAACACAAGCAGCTTGGCTTCAGTGGCTTTCATCTGTCAATTTCCTTTCGACATTGTCGGTACCGTCATTTCCCAAAGCAGAGGTCACAGCTTTCCGGCCTGTGCGCCGCCGCCCTCAAAACCCATGTTGCGCCTCGGAACCCCGGGAAAGGCGTCCATCAAGGCATTCCATTCACGCCGAAACTCCCCGTCTTTCTCCAGAGGGGTCAGGAGTGATTTCAACACAAACACTTGGGCCGCGAGCCGGGTATGTCCGCTTCCTGATTCCTTGAAGGCATTGGGCAATGCCGGCCTGATCTTGAAGTCGCGGTTCCATATGCGGGAGTGGTGGGCGCAGAGGTTTCTCAGCACAGAGAGGGCGTGTATCCAGGACTGGAGATGGTACGGCTTCGTGGAGAAGACGCCGGCCACCGCCTTCTTGGCTTCGTGACTGGCAAGATGCGCGTATATCTTTGACCAGCGGCCAATGGACAGGATTTCGCTCATCATCCAGGCGGGCGGGGTCGGGGGCTCGTCGTATTTGGCCCGGTAGCTGCGGATGAACACCTCGTCCTTGTTGCGTTCCGACTCCTCCTCGCAGTCGGTGCGCAAACGGACAAAATGAAACCGGTTGTCGTACATGCCGGGATTCAGATGCCAGTGCGAATCATTGGTCCGCGTGCAGAGTTCATGGCAAACGGCCGCCCGGAACGCCACCTCAACGGGTTCTATGAACCGGAACAGCAGCGCGCGCAGGCGGGAATCGAAGTCATACAGGTACAGGACATCCTCGATCCTTGTTCCTGCGGCAAACTGGTGTGTCCGCTGGCCGCCGGAAAACAGCTCGTAGTGGAGGGCATACCCCGAGAACCGGTAGTAGTTCAGATGCAGGAGCGCGTTCTCAGCGGCCTTCTCATCGGCGATCAGCATGCCCCGTGTTTTCAGCAGGGCGACCTGGTCCGCCAAAGCGAGGGGCGGCTTGGAGAAGACATTGGCGCTCACGGCAGGCTCCCCTCTGCCATACAACGCGCCAACAGGCTTTTTGGCTGGGATAGCGGCGCGTCTTCCGGAGAAAAAAGGAAAGGCCCACCCTGGTTCGCAGTTTTCCCGGAGGAAAACCGAGGCGCGGTGGGCGCTGTTACTCTTACTATACCACAAACTGGCACAGATTCAAACTGGCGTTGCACCGGTGCAACGAAAAAGAGGCCGTGTGCGCGGCGGGTTGCCCGGTTCCCTCTCATGCGTCGGCGCTCCCCTTCAGGAGCCCGTCCAGCAGCCCTTCGGCCTCCTTTTCGGCGGCGAGGATGTCTGCGGCAATTTCCTCGAGCGTCCGCAGGGGGGCGGGCTGGTAGAAGTGGCGGGTGAAGCTGATTTCGTAGCCGATTTTGGGGTCCTCGTCCTTGATCCAGGCGTCGGGGGTGTAGGGGAGGACTTCGCGGCGGAAGAAGGCGTCTATGCCCTCCCTGGAGGAGGCTTCGGTGGGCAGGCCGCCGGGGTTGCCGGAGGGCGGGGCTTCGAGGAAGGGGATTTGCTCGGTGTCGCGGAGTTCGGGGTCGGGCTCGTATTCGACGAGGACCGGTTTGCCGTCCACGACGGCCTCGAAGAGTCCGCGCAGGGGGTTGGGAGGGGTCTTCCCCGGCTTGAGGACGCGGGCGATGACGGGGGGCGCGGTCTCGTCGCGGAGGCTGAGGGCGCTGAGGAGCGCGCGCCGCTCGACGGTGGACAGGCGGACACCGAGGCGGCGGAGGGTTTCCTCGGCGGTGTCGCGGAAGGCGTTGTAGTCGTCGAAGGGGGCGCCGCCGAGGGCCTCGAAGAGGGCGGTGGCGGCGTCGGCGAGGCGTCCGTCGCGTTCCCAGGTCTTGGGGTCAAGGAGCTTCTTCCGGCGCTTCTCGGGGAGTCCCTTGCGGGGGGCGGTGTCGGCGCTGTCCTCGTCCTCGTCGGTTTCGTCGTCGGTCCAGTCGTCGAGGTGTTTCTCCACATCTTTGGCGCGGGCGGGGAAGTTGGTGAAGAGGTCGTCGCCGAGGCGGTCGTGGAGTTCGCGGCGGAGTTCGGGGTCGCCGGAGGCGTAGCGGAGGGTGTCGGCGGCGCCGGGGGTGATTTGTGCCCGGAGGCGCAGGGGGCGCTCGACGGTGACTTTCCAGTAGCCGAAGGCGGCATTGGGGAAGATTTTGGATTCGGGGGTTTCCTGGAAGTCGAGGAAGGCGCGGGTGACGCGCTCGATGTCTTCGGGGGACAGCTCGCAGTTCTTCTTGCCGAGGTTCTTGCGGAGGGGCTTGAACCAGCGGGTGGCGTCTATGAGCTGGACTTTGCCCCTGCGGTGTTCGGGTTTGCGGTTGGAGAGGACCCAGACGTAGGTGGCGATGCCGGTGTTGTAGAAGAGGTTGAGGGGCAGGGCCACGACGGCCTCGAGCCAGTCGTTTTCGATGATCCAGCGGCGGATGTTGCTCTCGCCCTGGCCCGCGTCGCCGGTGAAGAGGGAGGATCCGTTGTGGACCTCGGCGATGCGGCTGCCGGGGGGGGACTTGTGGTTCATCTTCGAGGCCATGTTGGCGAGGAAGAGCATCTGGCCGTCGCTGGAGCGGGTGACCAGGGGGAGCTCCGCGCCGCCGTGCATGACGCGGAAACGGGGGTCGCGCATGCCGTCTTTTCCGCCCATGGCCTCCAGGTCCTTCTTCCAGCTTTTGCCGTAGGGGGGATTGGAGAGCATGAAGTCGAACTCGCGGGCGGGGAAGGCGTCGTGGGAGAGGGTGGACCATTCCGCGCCGCCGACGATGTGGTCGGCGTGGCCGCCCTCGCCCTTGAGGAGCATGTCGGCCTTGCACACGGCGTAGGTTTCCGGGTTGATCTCCTGGCCGTAGAGGTGGCAGTCAATCTCGAGGCCGCGCCGGGACGCGATGGCGGCGAGGGTCTCCTCGGCGACGGTGAGCATGCCGCCGGTGCCGCAGGCGCAGTCGTAGAGCAGGTAGGAGCCGGATTTCAGGCGGTCCTCGATGGGGAGAAAGATGAGGTTCGCCATGAGCCGGACCGCGTCGCGGGGGGTCCAGTGCTCGCCCGCCTCCTCGTTGTTGTCCTCGTTGAAGCGGCGCACCAGCTCCTCGAAGACGGTGCCCATGGCGTGGTTGTCTATGCCTGCGGGGGACAGGTCCATCTCGGGGTCGAGAAACTTGGAGATGAGGGTGCCGAGGGCGTCGGCCTTGGACAGGGTGGGCAGCTGGTTGCGGAACTTGAAGTTCTCCAGGATGTCCTGGACGTTCGGGGAGTAGCCGTTCAGGTAGTCCTCGAAGTCCGCCAGGAGCTTCTGCTGGGTGGCGCGGGATTTGAGGTCGCGCAGGGTGAAGGAGGAGGTGTTGTAGAAGGCCTGCCCGGCGGCGGTCTCCAGGGCGGCGCGCTGCTCCACGATGCCGGCCGCGTCGAGCATCCGCTTCGTTTCCAGCACGGCCTGCTTGGTCGGCTCCAGCACGGCGTCCAGCCGCCGAAGCACGCACATGGGCAGGATGACGTCGGGATACTTGCCCCGTTTGAAGAGATCGCGGAGCACGTCGTCGGCGATTCCCCAGATAAACGACACAATCTTGTTGTGGATGGCCTGGTCCATGCTGGCTGCTTCCCCCGTGGACGGTTTGCGTTTGCCGCGCCCATGGTAGCGCAGGCCGCGCGCTATTTCAACCGAGAAGGGGGTTCGTTTACCAGTGGGAAATGCGGCAAAAAAAAGAAACGGCCCCTTCCGCCGTTCCTTTTCCGGGACAATGACGCTGATTCACCCCCGGCTGAGGATTCTCTCCGCCGCATGCCGCGGCATGCAGGGAAACGGGAATACCCATAGAACGGGACGGCGGGGTGTCCTTTCAAGAAGGATCGAAGTCCGGCGCGTAGAACCCGAGGGGGGTTTCACTGGGTTCCCGGGGAACCTCCGGTTCCGGGAGGGTTTCGAATGCGGCGGAGGGGGGAAGGTCCATGCCGAACACCCTGCGGCCGAGGGCGGCCTCTTTCTCCACGTCGAAGTGGTTGGCCGGGTTGTAGGTGACCTCCACTTTGGTGCCTTTTGCGAAGCGGCGGCTGGGTTCCCGGTCCAGGATGGCCGTGGAGCACCGGACCCGGAGTTCGATGGGCGCGTCTATCTCGCCGATGGTCACCTTGTACAGCAGATTGACTGCGGCCGTCACGGCGTCAATCCCGAGGATCTTCTGGGACTCGAGCAGTGCGCAGGCGTTTTCCACCAGGATGCGTTCGACCTCCTCCTGCACGTCCTCGGACTCGATGACCCGGGCCGCCAGGGCGGGTGACATGCCCAACCGCCGGGCCACGGCCGAGGAGGAGAGTCCTATGGCGCACAAGCGGGCGATTTCCCGCTTGTGGTCGTTGAGCCCGGATTCCGTCACCATCAGGGCGTCATGCCTGCGGGTCGTCGGCAGGGACCCGGGACGATCTTCATTCTGTCGCTTCTTCATTTCTTGGATCCTTTCAGTGGGGGGTGAAAAAAAGTAGTGTGCTCGGTGAGCGGGGGTGATTGATTGCGATGTCCCTGCCGTTTCCCCCCCCGTGCCCCCCCCGGGGGGGGCGCGTCGTGTCCCGACGAGGCGTGGGTGAGGCCGTCCTGGAATCTGGACAGGGGGTTGCCACCCGGCCGGAGGCCCGAGGGCTGCCGGACAGCGGGCGAATAGGGGAGACACATCCGGGATGGGGCAGTCACTTGCCAACCTCCCCGTGAGGCTGCCCTGTCAGTACCTCCGCCAGGACGGCGAGAAGCGTTTCCCTGTCAAGTGAGCGAAACAGTGCGAGCGCGGCCTGTTTGGGGTCGGTGGTTGCCCCCTTCTCCAAATCTGGGGCAAGTTGTGGGGCAGGTGTGGGTGTTCCATCCGCGCAAGTTACTGATAGATATTCGTTTACATCTCCATGCGGCCAGCTTCCCAAGCTGGATGTCGCGGGTTCGAACCCCGTGTCCCGCTCCATTTTCTTTTTAAGCGGGTCTTTTTGGCAGGCGAAGCATCGGGGGAACGGCGCGGGGGAGGCAACTGGCAGTCAGAAGAGCACCTTGAGAAGCCCCGGCAAAACGAAGGAGGCCGCTTTGTCCAAATGGGGCGGTTCGACGGAGTCCGAATTGTAGAGGTCCGCAACGGTGCGGGCCACCCGCGCGAGCCGGTCCATGGACCTTGTGGTAATGCGATGGCTGTCCACAAGCTCCTTGTACCGGGTCGCGGCCGATGCTGAGAAGGAACAGTAGTCCATGATGTGGCCGCCGGGAATGGCCGCGTTGAAGGGAATGGTGGTTCCCTCAAAGCGCTTGTCCTGCCGCCGTCGTGCGATTTCAACGCGTGCCCGGAATTCGGTGGAAAGGTCCTTGGCTGGTTCGGCGAAGCGTTCCTCCGTGCTCAGCGTCTGCATTTCCACCTTCAGGTCAATGCGGTCGAGAATGGGACCGCTTATCCGGCTCTGGTACTTCTTGACATCCTTTTCGGAGCACCGGCAGCGCTCATCTCCGTAGTATCCGCAGGGGCATGGGTTCATTGCGGCGACCAACGTGAAACGGCTGGGATACTCAACGCTGGCGCCGACCCGGGAAATGCGGACGACTCCATCCTCCAGCGGTTGGCGGAGAGCTTCCAGGGTGGACGGAGAGAACTCCGGCAACTCGTCAAGAAACAGCACCCCCAAGTGGGACCGTGTGATTTCCCCTGGGACAGGGACCCCCGCCCCGCCACCAACGAGGCCGGGTTTGGTGACGGTATGGTGAACGGTTCTAAAGGGGCGTCGATGCACCACCATGCCGTCTTCTTTCAGTTCGCCACAGGCCGAATAGATGGTGGTGATTTCAACGACTTCCCTGCGGGACAATCTTGGAAGGATTCCAGAAATGGCGTTTGCCAGAAGGGTTTTTCCTTCCCCTGGCGGGCCGATGAGAAGAATGTTGTGGCCCCCCGCCGCGGCAATCAGAGCCGCATCCTTGGCCTCCTTCTGTCCCTTCACCCTTCCTATGTCTGGGGCTTTTTCGACGACGGCGTCATAGTCAATCTTCTGCGCCAATGCGTTTGGAAGGGGGTGCACCCCCTTGAAGTAATCCACGACCTGCTCCAACGAGGACACCGGACAGATAGCGGTCCCCTCGTGACCGGCTGCGGCCGTGATAAGAGAGGCCTCCCGTTCGTTGCCTGCGGGCAGGATAATCGCCTGACCCGCCGTGGTAAGCCCTGCAAGGGAGAGCACACCCGGAACGCGGCGGACGTCACCATGAATTCCGATTTCGCCAATCACCAGAAAACGCTCTTCCGAGACTTCTCTAAGGTCAGGCAGAATCCCTGCGGCCTGCAATGAAATGATGGCTATGGGAAGATCGAGCCAAGTCCCGCCCTTGGGAAGGTCCGCCGGAGACAGATCCACCAAGATTTTGACATGTGACTGCGGAATCTTGAGCTTTTTGAATGCGGCGTCAATCCTCCGGGCGCTTTCCTTGATAATGTCCTTTGCCATGCCGGTTATCTGAACGCATGACATGACGTCACAGGGGCCGGGCAGCACGGATGTGGCGCGGGCACGAAGTTCTACGCGCCTGCCTTCCAGGCCCCAAAGAACCCCGCTGTACAGGGTGTGATCCCTTTCCAGGAGATGGTCGAGTTCGCGCTGGCTGTATCTGGGGTGCATTCGAAACCCTCCTATTGCGACACGCTTCTGAGGGGAGTGTAGTTCCAGAGCGCCCTCCCTTTCAATAGAAACCGCATGATTAGAATCCTTCTATACTTTGCCATCGCCGTCCAGCGAGACGCCGCAGTGGGGGCACCGCTTTTTTTCAACGCGCCTGGATTTCTTCGCGTATTCCATGAAACCGGCGCTGACAATGCCGGTGGGGAGGGCAAACATGAGGATGCCCAGAATGGAGATCATGTAGCCGCAGAATTTTCCCGCCGTCGTCACGGGCTGCGCATCCGCAGAGGCGGAGGCGGTCAGCGTTCCAATGGCCCACGAGAGGGAGGTCGGGACGTCCGGGAACTTTTCCGGCTGCACCGGGTTCTCGCAGTAGTAGATCGCGGAGCCGCTGATGAGGGTAAGCATGAGAAAGAGAACCACGCAGAGGATCAACTCCTCCCGCTGTTCCAGCACCACGTTCCGTATGGCGTCCGCAGCCACGCGGTATCCCTTCAGCCGGACCAGGCGGGCAATCCGAATCAGCCTGACAAGGCGCAGGGTGCGCAGGTCCACGGAAACGAATGTGAAGAAGAACGGGGCAATCGCCAGAAGATCAATCAGGGCCAGCGGGGTAAAGAGGTATCGGAGACGGCCATGCCTTTCCTCATAACGGGGGTCGCACGTACAGGCCCAAGCCCTCACGGCGTACTCGATGACGAAGATGAGTACGCTGCCCCATTCAAACCATTTGAGCAACGTCCCATAACGCGCTTCAAGACCGCCATTCGTTCCCAATACGGCGGCCGCAGCATTCAAGACAATCAGGGCTGTCATGAAAAGGCCGTAGAACCGCGCAACACGGCTTTTCTTGTCCAGACTCTCCAGTACGGTCCAGATATGCGTTTTCATGCTGCGCTCCGTCCCTGTGGCCTCTTACGTTGACTGCGACTCCGGCCAGCACTATACACCTCCGTATGTGCGAAGGGACAAGTGCGCGCTTTCAAGCAGCGTCCCCGAACCCGAATCGCCGGATAAGGAATGACTGTTGATTAACGTGAGAGAAAACGCGCCTTGTGAATTCACGCCGAATGCCTCTTGGGCGGCGAAGATGTCCGTTCACCCATGGGATGCGGCAGGCTTGGGCCGTTCTGACACGAGATTGCTTCACTTCGTTCGCAATGACGTGTGTTTTCGCGTCACTGCAATGACGTGTGTTTCCGCGTCATTGCGAACGAAGTGAAGCAATCTCGTGCCCGCCGCCGCTTCGGCTCGCGCCCACCTTATCCGGCAATCAGGGCTCTAAATGCCTCGCTGCGTGGCGGATCAGGGGCATGCGTTCGGCCCGAGGAATGCCACGCTGGAGCGTGGTGGTCCCAGGGTGCGTTTGCCCACATCCATCGCACGCTTCCTGCGGTTCGCTTGAACGGGGGCGGGGTGCGTAGAATGGGGGGCAGACACATGGTTGATGGAGGTTCTCATGAGCGTGCTGCGTTGGGCTTCGGTCGTGGTGCTGGGATGGGGATGTTCCGTTTCGGCGGTGGCAGGGGAGGGGGGTGCCCCGGTGGCGCTGCCGGGGGCGGACCGCCCGTTTGCGGAGCGGTTTGCCTCGCCGCCGGCGGAGGAGCGGATTCTGCCGATCCTGCACACGATGCCGGGGGAGGCGGAGGGGCAGGAGGCGTGGTTTGACCAGGCGGCGGCGCGGGGCTTCGGCGGGGTGGCCACGAATGTGAATTTCAAGGACTATCTGAAGAGTGAGGAGCATTGGGCGGCGTTCCGGCGGGGGCTGGAGGCGGCGCAGCGGCGGGGGATGTCGCTGTGGCTGTATGACGAGCGGGGGTATCCGTCGGGGCTGGCGGGCGGGCAGACGCTGGAGGGGCATCCGGAATGGGAGGCCCGGGGGCTGCTGATCGCGCAGGTGGAGACGGCGGGCGGGCCGGTGTCGCTGGACTGTCCGCCGGGCGCGCCGGTCCTCGTGGCGGCGTACCCGGTGGCGGGGGGCGCGCTGGAGCTGCCGGGGGCGGTGGACCTTTCCGCGCGGATTCAAGACGGGAAACTGTCGTGGGAGGCGCCCGCAGGGGCGTGGCGGGTGCTGGTGCTTACGGAGGACCGGCTGTACGAGGGCACGCACGCGGCGGTGAGCCTGGCGGACAAGCTGCCGTACATCAACCTGCTGATGCCGGAGCCGACGGCGCGCTTTCTGGAGGTGAACCACGACGCCTACGCGGCGCGGCTGGGCAAGGACCTCGGGAAATGGTTTGTCTCCACGTTCACCGACGAGCCGTCGCTCATGAGCATCTTCATGCGGAAACAGCCGTGGTCGGTGCTGCCGTGGTCGCCGAACCTGCCAGAGGCCTTTGAGAAGCGCAACGGCTACCCGGTCTCGTCCGTGCTGCCGCATCTGGTGTGGGGGGCGGGGCCGGCGGCGGAGAAGGCGCGGCACGATTTCTGGGGCACCGTGGGCGACCTCGTTTCGGAGCATTATTTCGGCCAGATACAGGACTGGTGCGACCGCCATGACGTGCTGTCCGGCGGGCACCTGCTGTGCGAGGAGTCCGTTCTGGCGCACCCGCCGCTCTACGGCGACTTCTTCCAGTGCCTGCGGCGCCTGGACGCGCCGAGCATGGACTGCCTGACAAGCGTCCCGTCCGAGGTGCCGTGGCAGGTGGCGCGGCTGGTGTCCAGCGCGGCGGACCTGGAGGGGCGCGCGGTCACGATGAGCGAGGCGTCGGACCACAGCCAGCGCTGGCGCGCCGCGGGAGACACGCGGCCCGTCTATGCCGTGACGGAGGACGAAATCCGCGGCTCGCTGAACCGGCAGATGGTCGCGGGGATCACGACCTTCACGAGCTATTACCGGTTCAAGGATTTCCCGGACGACGCGCTGGTCCGGCTGAACGAGTGGACGGGCCGCTGCTGCATGGCGCTCAAGGGCGGGCGGCAGGTGACGGACCTTGCGGTGGCCTACCCCGCGGACACGCTGAAGGCCCATTTTACGCCGTCGCGCGAGTGGACCCGCGACCTGCCCGCCGGGGTCCAGCGCATCCAAAAGGTGTACAACGAGGCGTCGCGCGCGCTGTTCGCCGCCGGGCGCGATTTCACCTATGTGGACGGCCGCGCGCTGGCGGAGGCCCGCGTGCGGCGCGGGGCGCTGCGCGTGAACGGGCTGGCGTGGCGCGTGGTGGTGCTGCCCGCCGTGGACACCCTGCCGCTGAAGGCGTGGGAGAACCTGCACGCCCTCTGGCGCGCCGGGGGCGGTGTGGTGGCGTTGGGCGCGCTGCCCGTGAACAGCGACAAGGGGTTCCCCTGCGAACGGACGGGAGAGATCCGGGACGCACTGTTCGGCAACGGCGTGTCCGGGGAAGTGCGCACGAACGGCCAGGGCGGGTTCGCGCTGCATCTAGCGGCGGGGCAGGAGGGGCTGCTGGTGCGCGCGCTCGACGGCGTGCTGGCGCCGGACCTTTCCATGCCTGCGGGCGCGCCCCTGCGGATGACTCACCGGCGGATAGACGGCCAGGAGGTGTACTTCCTCATCAACGACGGGCCGGAGGCGTGGGCGGGAGTCGTGTCCCTGTGCGCCGAGGGGGACGGGATGCGCTGGGACCCCGCCACCGGCCAGAGCGCGGAAGAGCCCGACGCGCGGGACATTTCCCTGAGCCTTGGCCCCTATGGCGGCATGCTCTTCACCTTTTCCCGCGCCGAAAAACCCGAATGGCGGGAACCGCGGGACGGGGGGCTGCCGGGCATGACCGTGGCGGCGCTGCCCCCCACGGAGCCCGTGGCGCTGGGCGGGGAACATGTCCGGGGCGACATTCACCGCCTCGCCGACGGGGGCCCGTGGACCGTGATGGCGGACGTGACGAAGTCCGGCGTGGACGTGTTTCAGTTCCTGTGCTTCTCCTGGCAGGCCGATGTCGATCTTTCAGGAGCCGCATGCCTGGTGTTTGACGCCGAGGTGCCCGCCGCCCAGACCTGTGCCACAACGATGCTGGTGGTGGTCCGCGACGCGCGCGGCGTGGAGGCGCTGGCTGACACGGGCGTCCCCCTCGGCGGGGCGGGCCGTACGCGGGTCTATGCGCCCCTGAGCGCCTTCCAGCGGGCGGGCTGGAGCGGCGGTCCTGCGGGGCCGGTGGATTTCGCGCAGCTCCGTGACATCCGCATCGGCTGGGGCGGCTATTTCGGCACCCAGGGGGAGCGCGTGGTTTTCACGGTTTCAGCGCCCAAGTCGGGGAAGTTCTAAAAGGGATGAGGGGGCGCCTGTCTTGGTCCCCCCTAGAGGGGGGTGGTTCGCGGGAGCGAACCGGGGGATGTTCTTCACTCCGGATTTTCCAACGCGATGGCAATCGCGGCGACCACCCGAGCGGCATCTTGCCGTACCTCTGTCTCGGTGAAACGGATCACTCTGATGCCAAGGGCTTCCAGACGCTCTTGGCGTTCCACGTCCCGTGCTCCGACATCAGGGTGTCGGTGTGTGCTTCCATCCACCTCCACCGCCAGCATTTTCTCCGGACAGAAGAAATCCAGGATGTAGTCCATGACAGGCACCTGTCGGTGGAACTCGACGCCGAGAACTTTCTTCTTTAGGGCCTGCCAGAGCAGTACCTCGCCCAGAGTTCCATGCTTTCGCAGTTCCCGCGCGAGGGCATTCAAATGCGGTTGGTAGGGAAGATTTTTTCGTGGTCCGGCCATGTGTGTGTCTTCCGGTATATAGCGCGCGCGAAGAGAGCGGAATTTCGGTGCCTTCTGCAAGCTATCACATCTAGAGGTGCTTTCCAAGAACACGACATGGGTCTATGCCAAACCCCAAGAACATCCCCCGGTTCGCTACCGCGAACCACCCCCCTCAAGGGGGGACCAAGATACCTCCGCGTGGTACTTTTCCCACAGTTCGAGGGAGACCGTCACGGGATCGCCCGAAGGCGTTGATGCGTGCGGGTCTGTCCTTCGGGTCCAGGCGTCCTCCCATAGCTGCATCTGCCTGGTGAAAGCCTCCCCGTCGAAGTCCTTTCCGTTCGCCAGCGATTCCTCCAATCGCGCGAGGAACTGCTCCCAGCGGGGCCGGTAGAAGTCCCTGACGAGTCCGGCCCACTGTTTCTGGGCGTAGTCGTGCAGCACGCCCTCGGGCGGCCCCCAGAGGGTGATCTGCGTGCGGGCGTTCCACTCCAGCAGCGCGCGTTCTTTGTCGTCCGCGCCCCAGCGCTTCGCGTCCTCCAGCCAGCGTCCCAGCAGAAACTCGCCGCGCGTGGCGAGGAGCCGGTCGAGGTCGTCGAGGAGTTCCAGATAGGCGTTGGCCTCCTTGCGGAAGAGATCGGCGTCCCTGGCGGCGTGGGCCTTCATGGCGCGGGCGAGGCGGATTCCGGCGAGGTCGGAGAGGACCTGCCGTGTGACGAGGACCAGGTCGTACCGGTAGGCGTCCACGTCCTTGAGTTCCGGGGCGCAGGCGGCGAGGTCGCCCCAGGCCGCGGCGAGCGCCGGGAGGTCGTAGGCCGTGGGGCCGCCGCCCCAGAGTTCCTTGGGGTCCAGTGCCGGCCGCATGCAGACAACCGACCTGCCCCGGCCTGACTGCCGGTACACGGTGTTCAGGAATCCCGTCCAGGCGGCTTCGGCCTTCGGCAGGGACTTGCCGTAGCGCTGGCGGGCATGACCCGTGACCCACTCATTGAGGTCCGGGGACACGGGGTCCCAGAACAGGTCGCTGAGGAGGTCGTTCACCACGGGGTTGTAGCCCAGCCCCTCCATGATGATGCCCGCGCCGCGCAGGCTGCCGCGCGCCGGGTCGTTGAGGGCCGCCGGAAGGTCCGCAGCGATGCGGGGCAGGCCGCCGTGCATGCCCACCACGTCGCCGAAGTCCTGGATGACGCACCAGATCCACGGCTTGCCGTGGAAGGACTCGGTGACCTTCCAGGCGGGCCGCTCCTCGCACCAGAGGTCCAGCACCGTCATGCGGTCGTCCGGCACCGACGTGAGGAGCGCCCTCGTCTGCGGCGCCTTCCAGTAGGCGGCGTTGTTCACGAAGAGCCAGCCCTGCATGATCCAGACCGCCTCCGGGTCGCCCGCGCGCATGGCCTCAAACACGGCCTTGCCCATGGCGTCGAGGAAGGCGGGGTCGTCGCTCGGCGGCGACATCTCGATGAACGTGTCCGCGGCGTAGAGGTGGTCCGTGCCGAACTGCCGGGTCTGCTCCTCCACAAAGGCCTTGCCCAGGGTGACGAAGAGCGGGTCCTGCGGGTCCACGAAGAGCGTGCCGGGGAACCCGCACCAGCTCGGGAGCTGCTGGAACTTCGCGTCCGGGAACTTGCCCTTGAGCGCGGCGGGGACATGGCCGGTGAACCCCTGAAGGACGGGTTTCATGCCCAGCTCCCGCTCGCGCGCCACAATGCGGCGCTGGAGCTCCGCGTGGCGGGCGGTCCAGTCCTTCGGGAGCGGCCCGCCCCATCCGTCCATGCAGCCCATCCAGCCGAAAGGCAGATAGCCCGGACCGACAAAGAAGGCGTCCATGTCCGCCTGCGTGAGGCCGAAAGACTTTCCGGCTTCCGCCCAGACAGACTCCTGCCCCGTGACGGCGAGGGGCATGTTGACGCCGTTCATCGCCATCCAGTCAATGATGCGCTCCCACTCCGCCCAGTCCCACCAGGCCAGGGAATAGCTGAAACAGCAGTAATTGAAACAGTAGCGCCAGTCGAGGGGGGTGGACTGGCGCACCTTGGGCGAAACGGCGGGGAGAGGGTCCGGGAGCGCGGTCTGTGTGCCGCGCCACGACACATTCGCGTTGCAGTGGTGCTTCAGATACCAGTTCAGGGCGGACGCGACGGCCACCCCCGACGAGCCGCGCAGGGTGACTGTGCCCCCCGCAGACTCGATCTCAAAGACATCACGGCCCGCCTCCTGCGGGATTTCCTCCACCGTGAAGAGGGCGGCCTTCTCCGGCAGCACCCGTGCGATCAGGCCGCGCCCCGCGGACAGGGTGTCGGCCAGCGCGGGCAGGGCGGCGGACAGAACCAGGGCGGCCAACAGAGCGGGGACGAGTCTGCGCTTCATGGCGGGCCTCTCAGGGCGTTGCGGGCACAGGGTCGCGCCACGCCAGCGCGGCGCGGCAGGGGAAATGGTCGGAGGCGGTGCGGGTGGTGCCGGTCACATGGACTACGGACTCCACGGTCTGGAAATGTGGGGATGCGAGGATGAAATCAATCCGGCGCGCCTTTTTCGCGCCCGGGAGCGACCCCTCGTCCTTCGGCCCTGTGAAGGTGTCGGCGAGTTTCTCCCGGAGCCGAGCCACGGCGGGGCCGTCCGGCCCTTCATTGAGGTCGCCGAGCAGGAGGGTGGGGGTGTCCGGACGGAAAAGCGGCAGGACGTCCTCCACCTGCGCGGCGCGCTCCTTCGGACTCAGGCCCAGATGCGTGTTGTGGATGTCCACCTCGCGGTCCTGCCAGCGGACCGTCACGGTGAGGCATCCCCGCGGTTCCGCGACGCCTTCCGGGTTGGCGAGGGGGGTGTTCTTCTGCGCGAGGAGCGGCAGTCGGGTCAGCGTGAGCACGCCGTAGTCGCCGCCGGAGAATTGGTAGTTGACGCCGTAGGCGGACGTCATTTTCAGCTTCTCCGCGAAGAGCGAGGGCATGTCCAGCTTTTCCGTGCGCGGCTGATTGCGGTCCACCTCCTGGAGGCAGACCACGTCCGCGTCCAGCTCCCGGAGGATTCCCGCGATCCGGTCCAGGTCCAGCCGGCCGTCCGTGCCCTCGGCGTGGTGGATGTTGTAGGTCGCCACCCGGAGACGGGGTCCGTCCTCCGCGGCACGGCACAGGCGGGGAAGCCCCAGGGACAGGGCGCTGACTCCGGCAAGAAACGCGCGACGGTTCATGCGGAACACTCCTTCATCGGTTGGCGTCTTCAGGCGCGGGTGTCGTCTTCGCCGTACTGGGCGAGCTTGCGGTAGAGGGTGCGCAGGCCGATGCCGAGCATGCGGGCGCAGGCGGCCTTGTCGTAGTCGCAGTGGCGCAGGGTTTCCTCGATGGCGGCGCGCTCGATGACGGCCATGGGCACGCCGAGGGGCACGCGGAGCTCCCCCTTGGCGGGGCGTGCGGCCTTCCTCAGATACGGCGGGGCGATGTCCAGGCCCAGGGGGCCGGGGGCGGCGCTCAGGTCCATGCCCTCCAGCACCGCCTCCAGTTCCCGCACGTTTCCCGGCCAGTCGTAGCGGGCGAGCAGTTCCAGCAGGGCGGGGGAGACCGTGCGGGGCTCCGACTGGGCGGCGCGGGCGCGCCGGTCGAGAATCTCGCGCACGAGCAGGGGAATGTCCTGGGGACGCCGGCGCAGGGGCGGCATTTCCACGACCAGCGCGGACAGGGCCTCGGCGAGGGCGGGGGAGAGGCCGTCCCCGCCGCGCAGGCCGGCGGGGCTGCGGCGGGTGGCGGCGATGAGGCGCGCGTTGGCGGAAACCTCCCGCGCCGTTCCCGCCCGCTGGAGTTTGCCGCACGCCAGCCAGCGGGTCAGGCGCTCCTGCGCCTCGGGGCACAGGGCCTCCGCGTTGTCGAGGAAGAAGGTGCCGTCCTCGGCGGTCTCAATGAGCCCCTCGCGGTGCCCCTCGCCGAAGAGCGCGCGCGCCTGCTCGGCGGGGGGGAGGGCGGCGGCGTCCGCCTTGACCATGGGGGCGTCGCGGCGGGGGCCGGTGGTGTGGATGGCCCCGGCGGCGATTTCCTTGCCCGAGCCCGGCTCGCCGCACACCAGCACGGGGGTGGAGAGGGGGGCGGCGTGGCGCACCTGCCGGTAGACGTCGAGCATGCGCCCGGACCGGCCCGTGAGCCGCATGAGGCCGAACTGCTCGTCCAGCCGGCGCTGCAGCTCGACGCGCTCGCGCCGCAGGTCCTGAAACGCGTATCCGCGCCGGAGCGCCGCGTCGAGGCGCGGCAGGTCCACCGGTTTGACCAGGTAGTCCTGCACCCCCTCGGCGAGCAGGGCCAGCGCGCGGCCCGCCTGCGCCTCCGTGACGGAGAGCACGACGCACATGTCGGGGTACCGCGAGAGGGCCACGCGGGCGAGCCGCTCGCCGTTGACGCGCTGCGCGCCGAACTCGGCGACGAGGGCGTCCCACGGCTGGGCGTCGAGACGGTTGAAGGCCTTCTCCCCGCTGTCCACGGCCACTGCGGCGTGGCCCCGGTCGTTGAGCCAGTCGGCCAGGACCCGGCCGGCCCTGGCATTCTGGTCCACAACGAGGACGGCGGCTTTGCGGCGGTCTGCCATGGGGCCCCCTGCGCGCGGTCAGCCTTCTTCGGCGGCCTTTGCGCGCTGTTCCACGATGAACGCGACGGTCCGCTCGAGGCCCTCCTTGAGCGGCACTTCGGGCTTCCAGCCGAGGACTTCGGCGGCCCGCGCGCCGGTGATGAAGATCTTCTGCACCTCGCCGGCGCGCAAATCCTTGAGCGCGGGCTTTCCCTCGAACTTGGTGAGTTTCTGGATGATCGTGAAAAGCTCCTTGACGGAGGTGCCCTTGCCGGAGCCGAGGTTCAGGATGTCCCGGTCGCCCTTCTTGAGGGCGAGCAGGCAGCCGCGCGCGATGTCGCCCACGTACACATAGTCGCGCAGGGGCTCGCCCTGGCCGTAGAGCACCGGCGCGGTCCCGTCCAGCATGAGCCCGGCGAGGATGGAGCAGACGCCCGCCTCGCCGTGGGGGTTCTGCCGGGGGCCGTAGACGTTCGGGAACCGGAGGATGGTGTACGGGAGCTTGTGCAGCCGCCCGTAGAGGCCGATGTACTGCTCCACGCAGTACTTGCTGACCCCGTAGTGCGACTCGGGCAGGGCGGGGCAGGTCTCGGGCGCGGGCAGCTTCTCCGGCGAGCCGTAGATCGCGCCGCCGGTGGACGCGAAGAGGAACTTCTTCACGTTGTGCGCCCGGCACATCTCCAGAAGGTTGAGGGAGCCGCGGACGTTCACGTCCGCGTCGTAGAGCGGGTCCTCCACACTGCGGCGCACGTCAATCTGCGCGGCGAAGTGGTAGACATACTCGGGGCGGCGTTCCTCGAAGACCTCGGCGAGCTGCGCCGCCCGGATGTCCATCTCGTAGAAGGACGCCTTCGGGTTGAGGAAGTCCCCGCACCCGGAGGAAAGGTCGTCCACCACCGCGACATCGTGCCCCGCCTCAACCAGCGCGTCGCACACATGCGACCCGATGAACCCGGCGCCGCCCGTGACGAGAATCCTGCTCATGGATAATGCCTCTCTCCGCGCGTGCCCGGGGCGCAGGCCGGGGGCGGCGCGTTCGTTTGTGATTGCGTGTATGGTACCCTACACGGGCGCGCGACTTCCATTCGCGCCGCAGTTAACGGAGGACGCAGCCGTGCGGAAGATACTCGTCACCGGCGGGGCCGGGTTCGTGGGAAGCGCGCTGGCGCTGGCCTTCAAGGCGGGCGGCGAAAACGTGTCCGTCACCGCGCTGGACAATCTGCGCCGCCGCGGGTCGGAGTTGAACCTGCCGAGGCTCGCCGCGGGCGGCGTGTCGTTCGTGCACGGCGACGTGCGCTCCCCCGGCGACCTGGAGGCCTGCGGCCCCGTGGACCTTGTGGTCGAGTGCAGCGCGGAGCCGTCCGTCCTCGCGGGCTACGACGGGTCGCCCGACTATGTGCTGGACACAAACCTCACCGGGGCGGTGCGCTGTCTGGAGCACGCCCGCCGCCACGGCGCCGCGATGGTCTTCCTTTCCACGAGCCGGGTGTACCCCGTGGCGCGCCTGAACCAGATATCGCTTTCCGAGGGGGAGACCCGTTTCGAGGCGGCGGCGGAGCAGGCGCTCCCCGGCGTGTCCCCGGACGGCGTCACGACCGCCTTCCCGCTGGACGGGCCGCGGTCCCTCTACGGGGCGACCAAGCTGTGCGCCGAGCTGCTCATCGCGGAGTACGCGGACATGTACGGTCTGCCCGCCGTGGTCAACCGCTGCGGCGTGATCGCCGGGCCCTGGCAGATGGGCCGGGTGGACCAGGGGGTGGCGGGGCTGTGGGCCGCGCGGCATGTCTACGGGGGAAACCTCGCCTACATCGGCTACGGCGGCGCCGGGAAGCAGGTGCGCGACATGCTGCACGTGGACGACCTGGTCCGGCTCGTGCTTCTCCAGTCGGAAAACCCCGGCCGCCGGGCCGGGCAGGTCTTCAACGCGGGCGGCGGCCCCGGCTCCTGCGCCTCGCTGCTTGAGTTGACCGGCCTGTGCCGGGAGGCAACGGGCAACAGCATCCCCGTCGGGTCCGTGCCGGAGACCCGCGCGGCCGACGTGCCGTGGTATGTCACCGACAACGCCGAGATCACCGCCGCCACGGGCTGGCGGCCGGAGAAGGGCGTGGCGGACATTGTCGGCGACCTGTGCCGCTGGATCACCGACCACCGGGACGCCCTCGCCGGCATTCTCGCCTGATTCGTTTCCCCTGTCCATTTCCCGGCACTGTGCGCCCTCGCACCCCGGTTTCATACTGTAAAAAAGGTGAAACCTTCCCCATGAAGGGCTTGTCAAATCAATGGAAAAGGGATACACTTTTCCTGTAGTGGGAAGTAGGCAGGCGTTCAACCCGGGCCCGGCAGGGCCAAGAAGGAGGAATGAATTCATGAGCAGGTCCAGAAAAGGGTTCACTCTCATCGAGCTACTGGTGGTCATCGCCATCATCGGCATCCTGGCGGCGATCCTGCTGCCGGCCCTCGCCCGCGCCCGCGAGGCGGCCCGGCGCTCCAGTTGCCAGAACAATCTGAAACAGTGGGGCCTCGTTTTCAAAATGTACAGCAACGAGGCCAAGGGCTCGTTTCCCCCCTTGCAGGTGGTGCGCGACCGCACCCAGTGGAACAGCGACGGCATTTCCGTGGAGCTGGCGGCCGGCCCGGCGGTCTATGCCATCTATCCCGAATACCTGACGGACCCGAATATCGCACTGTGCCCCTCGGATCCGGAACTGGGTTCGCACCAGAAGAAACAGGTTTTCCAGCCGGACAACAACGAGGGCGGCGTCCCCGGAACGCCTCGCCTCTCCTTTGAGCCGGAGGAGATTGACGCCAGCTACATGTACCTTGGCTGGTGCTTTGACAACCTCAAGCTGACGGAACGGTCCAGCGTCTTCACCATCACCGCCATCCTGGATGCCTTCGGCGGCACCATGACCGGCGACCCGTGGGTGCCGGTCCAGATCGGCGCCGCCCTCGACGGGTTGGCCGCAAAGGAGGGGGCGGGCCTCTTTGGTCTGGCCGAAGACCCCTACGGGCTGGCCCGGGTGCTGGACCAGGATTCGCCCCTCACGCCGGCCTTTGCCGGCTACGCCGGGAACGGCGGCGGAAGCACCATCTACCGTCTCCGCGAGGGAATTGAGCGTTTCCTGATCACCGACATCAACAACCCCGGCGCGTCCAACATGGCCCAGAGCACCCTGTGGATCATGTCCGACACCATCTCCGCGGGTGGGTCGGAACCCCTGTTCAACCACATCCCGGGCGGCTGCAATGTCCTCTACATGGACGGCCATGTGGAGTTCCTGCGCTATGTGCCGGTGCCCAGTCTGGCCACCGCCGGGTCCGCCGTGGAGGCGACCCAGCTCATGCAGGGGTCCTTCCCCCCGGTCATGGGCACCGTGGCCGACTTCGTCGGCGGCATCATGGGCGGCTGAGCCGTCCCCCGTTTGAAACGGAACGCGCCCCGGCCGGTGCCGGGGCGCGTTTTCTTTCTGTTAGGGCCCGTCTCTCAGGAGAAACGGGCGATCGTCTCCTCAAACAGCGGCTTGAACCGGTCGTACTCCTCCCGCGTCATCGGGGCGCGGTCGCTCATGTAGGGGTTGCTCGCCTGCGAGCGGTTGTGCAGCGGCGTGGGGAAGCCCTTCTCCGTGGCGTAGGTCTTCAGGAAGTCCACCGGGCTCGGGCTCTTCCGGACCATCAGGTTCACCGCGTCCTGCGCCTCCAGCACGCCCTGCCAGTCGTTCCGGTCATGGGCGTCCAGCATGAAACGGATGAGCTGCGGGTTGACCGTCGTGCCCTGGCCGATGCAGGCCCGCGCGCCGAGGGAGAGCCCCGCGTAGTAGAGCATCTCGCAGCCGATGATGAACCCGAACTCCTTCCCGCGCACCGCCCGCAGCAGCTCGTAGAGGTAGTACCCGTCCACGCTGGAGATTTTCGCGCCGACGATGTTGTCCATGTCCGCCAGCCGCGCCATCACCTCCGGCGACATTTCATAGTTCTTCGGCGTCACCGGCGGCTGGTAGATGAGCACCGGCCCCTTCACCTGGGCGCACACGGCCTCGAAATACCGCAGGATGACGTCTGACTCCGTCTGCCCGGCCGCCGGCTTCAGGCACTCCGGCACGGTGTACACCACGCCGTCCGCGCCCTGGTCCAGGGCGTACTGCCCCAGCTCGATCCCCTGGGCGAGATAGGTGTCCGGGTCCGGAAGCCGGTCCAGGTTGCGGTCCCAGATCCCGCTGCAGCCCACCACCACCGCCGCCTTGCCCCGCAGATGCGCGCACGCCACCCGCGCCATCTGCTTTGTGTCCTCCATTGAGTACGTGTACATCAGCCCCATGCCCGACCGCACGAAGTGCGCGCTGATATCCCCCGACTGGAGCAGGAAATTCAGGAAGGTCCGCTGGCCGTCCTCGTCCAGGGCGCCGTTCTCCTGGAACACGCTGAAGACCGGCGCAATCGCGCCGCGCACATACTGGGGCACTTTCATGGGGAGGTTCCTTTCAGTGGTGGGCCAGGCCGCTTCCCGCGCCGGAAAACACACGCCGGAGGGGCGCGGCTGGTGGGGACATCATGCACCATCCGACCGCGACCGCGCAAACAGGCTGCCGCGCGCGGATGGTCATTGCCCCCGCGACTGGCGCGGAAAGAACCATGTCCGCTATAGTCTTTTCCCGGAGAATATGGGTCGAGGGATAATGGCATGAATCTACCGAAGAACCATCCCTCCCGCATCCGCCCGGTGCTTGATGAGGAGGGGAAGTGCGTCGCCATCCGGTACCGTCCAAGCCGATGGCAAGCCCTGCTGGTGTTCCCGTACCTCGCGGTCGTGGCCATGGGAATCCTCGTAGTGTACTGGTTTGTATCCCAAGTTTGCAGCGTCCCTCTTGCGGGCACCAGCACCTACGATGAGGCTTGGATATGGAAATCCCTGGCGATCGCCGTTATCTTGTTGCCCACCTTGGTTGTCCTGGCGGAAATGGTTGCCGTGGAGGCGTTCCGTCAATGGCCCTACCTTCGCCGGAGGACCACGATAACCTTCTGCTCCGACCGCATGGTCATCTCTCCCGAGGGGTGTGATTCAGTGGTTCTGCCCTGGGATCAGCTGGAGTCGGTCCGTTCGGACAGAAGATGCCTTGTCTTCAAGGGAGGCCGGAGGGTCCACCTCCCCATGCTCTTCTGGACGAGAGAATACCCCTTCCACAAGGAGTCTTTTCGCCAGCTTTTTGGCCGCCTCATCGAAGCCCCCTTCCGTCTCCCAGAAGACGGTGTCTTCCGGCGGACTATGGACAAGGGCCAAAAGATACTTGAGGACGACTTTCAAGAGACCTATGGCAGACAATGCCGGGTAATCCGTAATGATGACGGACACGTCAAGGAGATCGTGCTTCCCCTTTCGCGGCTCACATATTGGGGGCACGCCCTTGGTATGGTTCTGATGGTTCTGTTTCTCTTCCTGGTGCTGTACGGCATGCTGACCGAAAGGTTTCCATGCACGATGGCAATACCCTTTGGGGTTCTTGGCCTGTTCTTTCTCACATGGAATGGGTATTTCGGAATGAAATATCTGGCCTTCTGGTTTCCGGGGCGCGGAGCGCTTCATTTTCAGCGCGAGCGGCTCGTGGTTGTCCGGCACGGACACGAAATGGTTGCGCATCAGTGGGGAGACCTGCTGAAGATACAGGCTCGATCTGACTTCTGCATGATGGCCTTCAGAAACGGCGGCAACGCCCTTCTTCCTGTGCGTTACAAGGTGTTTTTTCGCGCGACCAAGGCTTGTGAGAATGATTTTCACAACCTTCTCGGTGATCTCTTGGAAGAGAAACGGGTGTTCTCGCTTCTCGAGCGTTTCAACTGGTAGACGCACCCGGCCCCGTCTTCTCCCCGCACAGCGTTCCCCCCATACTTCCCATACCTCCCATCCCCCCGCCGTATCCCGCGCGACTGGCACCAATGTAAACCCCTCCGGTATAGTCATCGGCGGACAGGAGCGGTCTTTCCGCCATGCGCTTGGGTATGGACATCACGCCGCTGACGCGGCGTTCCTCGGGGGTGGGCAATTATGTCCGCCAGGTGCTGGCGCATCTGCCGCCGCTGCTGGCGCCGGGGGACGCGCTGCTGGGCTGGGCCACGGGGCTCCATGCGCCGTGCGGCGCGCCGCCGGAGATGCGGGTCCGGCATGTTCCCCTGCCGACGCGGGCGGTGTATGCCTGCTGGGGCACCGCCGGTCTCCCGTGTCCGGACACGCTGCTGGGGGGGCTGGACGTCTTCCACGCGACGAACTATTTCCTGCCGCCGGTCCGCCGGGCGCGGCGGGTGCTGACCATCTACGACCTGGCTTTCCTTGTGGAGCCGCGCTGGGCGAGCCCGAAGGTGGTGGACCTGTTCGCGCGGCGGGTGCCGGATTTCGCGGCGCGGGCGGACGCGGTGATCACCTGCTCGGAGCACAGCCGGAACGACATTGTCCGCCTGTGCGGGGTGCCCGCGGAGAAGGTCTTCGTGGCCCACGGCGCGCCGGACCCCGCGCTGGCCCCCATGGAGCGCGGCGCGGCCCGCGCGCGGGCGGCGGCGCTGTTCGGTTTCGACGCCCCCTATGTCCTCCATGTGGGCACGGTGGAGCCGCGCAAGAATCTGGAAACGCTGGTGCGGGCCTTCGCGAAGGCCTGCAAGGGCCGCCCGCACCGGCTGGTGCTGGTGGGCGCGCCGGGCTGGGGGATGGACGCCTTCCACGCCGCGGCGGCGCGCGAGAACATCGGCGACCGGCTGGTGATGGCGGGCTACCTTCCGCGGCGGGGGGATCTGGCGGCGGTGTACTCGGCGGCGGACCTCTTCGTCCTGCCGTCGCACTACGAGGGATTCGGCCTGCCGCTGGCCGAGGCGATGGCCTGCGGCTGCCCGGCCGTGGCGTCGGAGAGTTCCTGCCTGCCTGAGGTGGGCGGCGACGCCGCGCTGTATTTCCCGCCGGCGGACGCGGACGCCCTCGCGGAGCGGATCAGCGAGGTGCTGGACACGCCGGACCTGACGGCGCGGTTGCGGGCAATGGGCCCCGCGCAGGCCGCGCGGTTCACCTGGGCCGAAGCCGCCCGCCGCACGGGGGACGTCTACCGGAGGCTCGCGCCATGAGGGTGCTGCTGAACGCCCTCCAGGCTGGGAACCGCAGCGGCACGGGCCGCCACGCCGCCGAACTCTGCCGCGCCCTGCCCGCGGCCGACGCGGACCTGGAGCTGGTGCTGGCCTGGCCCGCCGGGGCGGGCGCGCCCCCGGCGCATCCCCGCGTGACCGCCGTGCCCTTTCCCGAAGGCGGCCCGGGCCGTTTTCTGTCGGAGGCGCGCGGGTTCCCGGACCTTGTGCGGCGCTTCGGCCCGCAGGTGCTCCATTACCCCGCCTCCACCGGACCGCTCACCCGGACCCGCCCCCTCGTGGTCACGGTCCACGACCTGTGCTTCCTGCGCCACCCGGAATGGTTCCCCGCCGCGAAGGCGCTCTACTACCGCGTGTTCATTGCCCGGGCCGCCGCGCGGGCGGACCTGATTCTCGCGGACTCCCAGGCCACGGCGGACGATGTGCGCGACCTTCTCCGCGTGCCGGAGGACCGGGTCCGCGTGGCGCCCCTGGGCTGCGACGCGCGGTTCCGCCCGCCCGACCCGGAAGACATCGCGCGTCTGAAAACGCGTCTCGGGCTCCCCGACCGCTACTTCCTCTTCGTGGGCACCCTGGAGCCGCGCGAGAACGTGGCGCGCCTGGTGGAGGCCTGGGACCGCATCGCCGGGGAGCCGGACATGCCGGGGCTTGTTGTCGCGGGGCGCGGTGGCTGGAAGACCGGGCCGATCGAGGCGGCCCTGCGCGGGGTGCGGTGTCCGGAGCGGCTGAGGCGGCTGGACCATGTGCCCGACGCCGATCTGCCCGCCCTGCTGGGCGGCGCGGCGGCCTTCGTGTGGCCGAGCCTCATGGAGGGCTTCGGGCTGCCCGTGCTGGAGGCGATGGCCTGCGGCGTGCCGGTGGTCACGTCCGGCACCTCCAGCCTGCCGGAGGTGGCCGGGGACGCCGCCCTGCTGGTGGACCCGCTGGACACGGAGGCGCTCTGCGACGTGATGCGGCGTGTGGCGGGGGATGCGGCGTTGCGGGAGCGGCTGTCCAATGAGGGCGTGAAACGCGCGGCGCACTTCACTTGGGAGCGCACGGCGGCGCTCACTGCGAAAGCCTACCGGGAACTTGCGTGAGGAATCGGGCAAAGAGGGGGTGGGAGCACAAACGTAGACGCGCCATCTTGGCGCGTTCGGCGGCCCCCCAACGCTTCCTGACGACTATCCACAGCGGCCGGCCTTGCGAAGTTTCAGGGAATGCGAGGGGGCATCCGGTTCAGGCCCGCAGCTTCCGGTTGTCCACGACGCGGACGGCCTTGCCGACGGAGCGCTCGATGGTCTTGGGGGCGACCAGTTCCACGGAGACGTGGATGCCGGTGAAGGCCTGGATTTTCCGGTCAATGCGGTCGCGCAGGGCCTGCATCTCGCTCATCTTGTCGGAGAAGAACTCGGGGCGGACCTCCACCTTCACCGAAACCTCGTCGAGGTTCTGGGGGCGGCTCACCTCGATGAGGTAGTGCGGCGCGGTGCCCTCGACGGCCAGGAGGGCCTCCTCGATCTGCGAGGGGAACACGTTGACCCCGCGGATGATGAGCATGTCGTCCGTGCGGCCGACCACGCGGCCCATCTTGCGGCCCGTGCGGCCGCAGGGGCAGGGGCACGTGTCCAGCGCGGCGATGTCGCGGGTGCGGTAGCGGATCATGGGAAGCGCCTCGCGGGTGAGGGCCGTGATCACCAGTTCCCCGTAGGAATAGTCCTCCACGGGCTCCAGGGTATCGGGGTCCAGGCACTCGACCAGGAAGTGGTCCTCCTGGAGGTGCATGCCCGAGCGCGCGGCGCACTCGCCGCTGACGCCGGGGCCGATGATCTCGCTGAGGCCGTAATTGTTGAACGCGAGGATGTCCAGCTCGCGCTCGATCTGGGCGCGCATGTCCTCGGTCCACATCTCGCCGCCGAAATGGGCGAACTTCAGGCTCAGCCCGCGGGGGTCGAGGCCCATGGAGCGGCAGACCTCGGCGATGTTGAGGGCGTAGCTTGGCGTGCAGATGAGCACCTCGGGCTGCAGGTCGCGCATGAGCATGATCTGGCGGCTCGTGTTGCCCGACGACGCCGGGATGATCGCCGCGCCCACCCGCTCAATGCCGTAGTGCAGGCCGAACCCGCCGGTGAACAGGCCGTAGCCGAAGGACACCTGCACGGTGTGCTCGGGGCGCAGGCCCCCGGCCACAAGGAACCGGGCGCAGAGCCCCGCCCACATGTCCAGGTCGTTCTTCGTGTAGCCGACGAAGGTGGGCATGCCCGTGGTGCCGGAGGACCCGTGGATGCGCGCGAGCTCCGCGCGGGGCACCGCGCACAGGCCGAGGGGATAGTTTTCCCGCATGTCCGACTTGTTCGTGAACGGCAGCCGCCGCAGGTCGTCCAGCGTTTTGATGGATTCCGGCGTGATCCCCTCCTTTTTGAAGAGGGCGGCATAGAACGGCACCTGACCGGCGCGGGCGACAGTCTCCCGGAGCCGATGGAGCTGCAGCGCGTGCAGGTCGGCGCGCGGCATGGTTTCGGCGGGGTCAAAGATGCGGTTCTCGTAGGCGAACTCGGTGCTCATGAAACAACCTCCGGTCCGGCCGGGATGCCGGACGGGTTTGGACGGCGGCGGGCCGGGGGTCAGCCCCCGGCGCGGTCGTAGAGCTCCACGCCGCCGATGACGTTGATCCCGTTGTCCTTCAGGACCTGGATGGCCGCGTCGGCGTCGTTGAACCGGAACACCAGCACCGCCCGGTCCCCGGAACGGAACGTGAAGGCGTACATGTACTCAATGTTCAGCCCGGCCTTCTCGATCACCTCCAGGATGGTCGCCAGGCCGCCCGGCTTGTCCTCGACCTCCGTGGCGACCACCTCGGTGACCGTGACCACGCAGCCCGCCTGGGAGAGGACCTCGCGCGCCTTTTTCCAGTCGCGGACGATCAGGCGCAGGATGCCGAACTGCTGGGTGTCGGCCAGGGACAGGGTCACGATGTTGATGCCCGCCTCGGCGAGGCGCCGGCAGGGGTCGCTCAGGCGGCCGGGCTTGTTTTCCATGAACATGCTCAACTGCGGGATTTTCATGTCACCTCCTTGCTCTTGTTTCTCAATGCCGGGGTTTCCGCGGGCGCCGGCCGCGCGGCGCGGCGGGTCACTTCTTTCGCTGGTCTATGACGCGCTTGGCCTTGCCCTCGCTGCGGGCGATGGTGTTGGGCTCCACGAGCCGCACCTTCACGCGGATGTTGATGATGCGCTCGATGGCCGCGCTGATCTTCTTCGCCAGCCCCTCCACCGCCGCGATCCGGTCGCTGAAGATCTCCGGCGTCATCTCCACATGCACCTCGATGTCATCCATCGTCCCGTCGTTCGTCAGCACGATGACGTAGTGCGGCGCCGTGCCCTCGACGGACAGGAGCGCCTCCTCGATCTGCGACGGGAACACGTTCACGCCGCGGATGATGAGCATGTCGTCGCTGCGGCGCGAGATGCGGCGGATGCGCCGGATGGTGCGGCCGCAGGGGCAGGGCTCGGCGAAGATGGACGTGATGTCGCGGGTCCGGTAACGGATCATGGGCATGGCCTGCTTGCTGAGCGTCGTCAGCACCAGCTCGCCCTCCTGCCCGTCCGGCAGCGGCGCCAGCGTCTCCGGGTCCACGATCTCCGGGTAGAAATGGTCCTCGAAGATGTGCAGCCCGTTCTGGTGCGCGCACTCGTTGCCCACGCCCGGCCCGATGATCTCGGACAGGCCGTAGATGTCGTAGGCCTTGATGCCCGACTCCGCCTCAACGCGCTTGCGCATCTCCTCGGTCCACGGCTCCGCGCCGAACACCCCCGCCTTCAGCGGCAGGTCGCGCAGCTCGATCCCCATCTCCCGCGCCCGCTCGATGATCCGCAGGAAGTAGCTCGGTGTGCAGCAGATCGCCGTCGTACCGAAGTCCTTCATCACCATGATCTGCCGGTCCGTGTTGCCCCCGGAGATCGGGATCACCGTCGCCCCCAGCGCCTCCGCGCCGTAGTGCGCCCCCAGGCCGCCCGTGAACAGGCCGTACCCGTAGCCGTTCTGGATCACGTCGCCGCGCTGGAGCCCGCACGCCGCAAACGCCCGCACCATCACGCTCGCCCAGACCTTCAGGTCCTGCTGCGTGTAGGCCACCACGATCGGCTTCCCCGTCGTGCCGCTGGACGCGTGCAGCCGCACCACCTCGCTCATCGGGCTGGCGAACAGCCCGAACGGGTAGGTGTCCCGCAGGTCCGTCTTCACGGTGAACGGAAGCTGGGCGATGTCCGCGAGGCAGTGGATGTCGTTCGGCGTCATGCCCCGCGCGTCCATCCGCGCGCGAAAATGGGCCACGTTCTCGTAGGCCCGCCGCACCACCGCATGAAGCCGGTGCAGCTGCAGCTGCCGGAGCTGCTCCACCGGCAGGTAATCCATCGCGCTGGCCGGATGAAACTCGCATCCGGGATCGTGCCAGAACTCCATCATGCCCTGATTCCTTTCCTGAAAAAGTTGACCCCGCGCGGGGACCGCCGCGCCCTTGAACCCGACAGAAATGCACCCCTCCCGGCGTGCCTGAGGCCCCGCCCGGGAGAGGCTTGTAGTATAGCCGCGCATTTCCTCCCGTGCAACCCGCGGCGGGATACTGCAAGAAATGCGGAAAACCAAAGCGGGCGGCGCCGGTCTCCAGGCGGCCCTGTTTTGCGCCGGGAATTGCCGCGTCGGTCCGCGTGAGCCGGTGCGGTGTTGGACGGTGGCCCCGGAATTGGCTATACTTCGCGCGATTCTTCCATTCCGAGAGGCATTGCACGCGCGTCATGAGTCTTGTCCGTCTCGAAAACATCACCAAATCATATCTGGGACGCCCTGTCTTGGACGGGGTGAGCCTGCGCATTGAGCCGGGGGAGCGGGTGGGGCTCATCGGCCGGAACGGCACGGGGAAGTCCACGGTGTTCCGGGTGATCACGGGGGAGGTGGACCCGGATTCGGGGGTGGTGGAGCGGATGCGGCGGCTGCGGCTGGCGTGCCTGGAGCAGCTTCCGAGGGTGGCGGAGGAGAAGACGATCCAGGACATCGTGATGGAGAGTTTTCCGGAGATTCTGGAGCTGGAGGCGCGGCTGGCGCGGCTGGAGGAGCGCATGGCGGCGGAGGGGGACGCCCTGCTGGCGGAGTACAGCGACGCGCAGCACGCCTTCACGGCGATGGGGGGCTACGGGTTCCGGACGCGGGTGAAGCAGGTGCTCCAGGGGCTCGGCTTCCGGCCGGAGGAGTTCTCGCTGCCCTTCCGCGCCCTCAGCGGGGGGCAGCGCACGCGGCTGCGCCTGGCGCTGGCGCTGCTGCGCGACGCCGACCTGCTGCTGCTGGACGAGCCGGAGAACCATCTGGACGTGGAGGCCCGGGAGTGGCTGGAGTCGTACCTGACGAGCTGCCGCGAGGCCGTGATGATCATTTCGCACGACCGCCAGATGCTCAACAACGCGACCACCCGGATCGTCGAGGTGGAGCGGGGCCAGCTCTTCGACTACTCGGGGAACTACGCCTTCTACCACAAGCAGAAGGCGCTGGTGCGCGAGCAGTACCAGAAGGCCTACGAGCGGCAGGAGGACTTCATCCGCAAGGAGGAGGCCCTCATCGAGCGCTTCCGCTACAAGAACACCAAGGCGCGCCAGATGCAGAGCCGCCTCAAGCGGCTGGACAAGATGGAGCGCATCGAGGCCCCACCGCCGGAGGCGGACACGGCGGCCTTCCGCCTCGGCGAGGTGGAGCGCAGCGGCGAGGTGGTGCTGGACGTGCGCGACGCCGCCATGGCCTACGGCGACCTGACCCTGTACGACGGGATCAGCTTTACCGTGCGCCGGGGCGAGCGCGTGGGGATTGTCGGCCCGAACGGCGCGGGCAAGACGACGCTCCTGCGCCAGATCGCCGGGATGCACACGGGCACGGGCGGCGCGGTGACCCTGGGGCACAAGGTGTCGCTGTCCTTCTTCGAGCAGAACCACGACAACGTGAACCGGGCGAACGACATCCTCTCGGAGGTGCTTTCGGTGCGGCCCGACTTCACGCCGGAGCAGGCGCGCCGCTTTCTCGGCCGGCTGCTGTTCACGGGCGAGGACGTGTTCAAGCCCGTGTCCACCCTCAGCGGCGGCGAGCTGGCCCGCGTGGCCATGGCGAAGATGATCCTCGGCGGGGCCAACCTGCTGCTGCTCGACGAGCCGACGAACCACCTCGACATCGCGTCGCGCGAGGCGCTGGAGGGCGCGCTGGCCGCCTTCGGCGGGAGCATCCTGCTGGCCAGCCACGACCGCGCCCTGGTGGACGGGCTGGTGGAGAAGCTCGTCATCATCCGCGACGGCAGGGCCCGGGTCTTCCTGGGGAACTACGCGGACTTCCACCGCCAGTCCGGCCAGGCCGAGGAGGACGTCTCGGACAAGACGGCCGAAGAGGTTCTCCGCATCCGCCGCGTCGAGAAGGAGCGCGAGGCCAAGAAGACCCGCCTGCGCGAGGACCGGAAAGGCCAGAAGCGCCTCGCCAAGGTGGAGGCGGACATCGCGGCCATGGAGGCCCTGCTCGCGGACTACACGGGCAAGTTCGCCGCCCTGGACCCGGCGGATTTCACGGCGGCCCAGGCGCTCACGGACGAGTACAACGGCCTCAAGGAGGACCTCCGGGGGCTCTACGAGGAGTGGGAGGAGCTCGCCGGGTGATCCCCGGCGGCGGCGCGGCGTTGTGAACACCGGCCCAAACCGGTATAATGTCCATAAGGGGGACCCGGGGGGGCGGCGCAGTCTGCGCGCCCGCCGCAACGGGGCGTCCCCCGCGCGTACCAGGAATCAACGGAGCCCTTGGCTGATGCCCAAAATCACCCGAAAAAAGAAGACGGAAGACGTTCTGCTGCCCCTGCTGCCGCTGAAGGACGCGGTGGTGTTCCCCCGGATGACCGTGCCGCTGTTTGTGGGCCGCCCGGCCTCGCTGGCGGCGGTCGAGGAAAGCATCCGCACGGGCACGGCGCTCTTCCTCTGCACCCAGAAAAACGGCGAGGAGGAGGAGCCGAAGGCCGACGGAATGTACCGGGTGGGCACGGGCGCGAAAATCATCAACGCCCTGCGCATGCCCGACGGCTCCATGAAGATCGCGGTGGAGGGGCTCGGCCGCGGCCGGGTCCGGCGCTTCAACCTGCGCGGCGAGTCGTGGGAGGCGATGGTGGAGCAGGTGGAGTCGTCCGTTCCCAAGGGCATCGAGCTTGAGGGCAAGACGCGCGCCGTGCTCCACCAGTTCGAGGAGTACGTCCGCCTCACCCAGCGGATCGCCCCCGAAATCTTCATGGCCATCCAGGGGATGCAGGACCCCGACATGTTCGCGGACACGATCTGCGCCTTCCTGTTCGTGTCCACGGCGGAGCGGCAGGAGCTGCTGGAGTGCCTCGACGTGGGCGCCCGCCTCGACATGGCGGCGGTCTTCCTGGAGCGCGAGATAGACCTCGCCCGCATCGAGCAGAAGGTGCGCGGCCGCGTGCGCGAGCAGATGGAGCGGGGCCAGCGGTCCCACTATCTCCAGGAGCAGCTCAAGGCGATCCAGCAGGAGCTGGGGGTGCGCGACGAGAGCGGCGGCGAGGCCGCCGAGCTCCGCGAGATGGTTGAGAAGGCGGGGATGCCGGCCGAAATCGCCGAGCGCGCGGAGCGCGAGGTGGTCCGCTACGAGAAGCTCCCCTTCATGAGCCCCGAAAGCGCCGTGATCCGCGGCTATCTTGAGACCCTGTGCGAGCTGCCCTGGGCAAAGCGCACCAAGGACGCGCTCAACCTGAAGCGCGCCCGCAAAGTGCTCGACGAGGACCACTACGGGCTGGAGAAGGTGAAGGAGCGCATCCTGGAGTTCCTGGCGGTCCTCAAGCTCAGCAAAAACGCCAAGGGGCCGATCCTCTGCCTGGTGGGCCCCCCCGGCGTGGGCAAGACCTCCCTCGGCCAGTCCATCGCCCGCGCCATGGGCCGCAAGTTCATCCGCATTTCCCTGGGCGGCGTCCGCGACGAGGCGGAAATCCGCGGGCACCGGCGCACCTATATCGGCTCCATGCCCGGGCGCGTGATCCAGGGCATAAAGACCGTCGGCGTGCGGAACCCCGTGTTCATGCTGGACGAGATAGACAAGATGAGCATGGACTTCCGCGGCGACCCCTCGGCGGCGCTGCTGGAGGTGCTCGACCCGGCGCAGAACAAGAATTTCAGCGACCACTTCCTGGAGGTCGGCTTCGACCTGTCGGAGGTCTTCTTCATCACCACGGCGAACAGCGAGTATGACATCCCCCACGCCCTGCACGACCGCATGGAGATCGTGCGCATCCCCGGGTACACGCACGAGGAGAAGGCGCGCATCGCGCGGGGCTTCCTGATTCCCCGGCAGTTCGCGGAGAACGGCATTCCGGACGGGCTGGTCACCTTCGAGGACGCCGGGCTCGACGAGATCATCCAGCGGTACACCAAGGAGGCGGGGGTCCGCGAGCTGGAGCGCTCCATTGCGGGCATCTGCCGCAAGACCGCCCGCCGTGTCGTCGAGGAAAAGGCGCGCGGCCATGTCTCCGTGGACGCCAAAGTCGTCGGGGACCTTCTGGGGCCGCCCATCTATTCCGCGGTGCACCCCGAGGCCGTGGCCGAGCCGGGCGTCGCCGTGGGCATGGCGTGGACCCAGGCGGGGGGCGACATTCTCCGCATTGAGACCAGCGTCATGTCCGGCAAGGGGGGCCTCGCCCTCACGGGGCAGCTGGGCGAGGTGATGAAGGAGTCGGCCGCCGCCGCCTACACCTACCTGCGCGCGAACACGAAGGCGCTGGGGGTTCCGGCGGACTTCCACAAGAAATACGACCTCCACGTCCACGTGCCCGAGGGCGCCATCCCCAAGGACGGGCCCTCCGCAGGCGTCGCCATTCTGGTGTCCATGATGTCCGCCCTGGTGAACCGCGCCCCCGCGGACGCCCTGTCCATGACCGGTGAAATCACCCTGCGCGGCCGGGTGCTGCCCGTTGGCGGCGTCAAGGAAAAGGTGCTCGCCGCGCGCCGCGCGGGCATCCGCACCATCATCCTCCCCAGGGACAACGAGAAAGACTTCCCCGACCTGCCCGCCGAGGTTCTCAAGGAGGTCCGCTTCGTGCTCGTGGACAACGTCAACGACGCGCTGAAGGCCGCGTTTCCCGCCGCGCCGGCCAAACGCCGCGCCGCGAAGCCCCGGAAAGCCTCTTGAAGATCACCAGCGCCACATTTCTGAAAAGCGCCTCCCTGCCGGAGCACTTTCCCGGCGACGGCCGCCCCGAGGTGGCCTTCGTGGGAAGGTCCAACGTGGGCAAATCCTCCCTGCTCAACACCCTGCTCCGCCGCAAGGGGCTGGCCAAGACGAGCAGCGCCCCCGGAAAGACGCGGCTGGTCAATTTCTTCGACGTGAACGGCCGCTTCTACTACGTGGATCTTCCGGGCTACGGTTTCGCCAAGGCCCCCAAGTCCATGCGTGACGAATGGGTGGTCCTCATGCGCGACTATCTGGGCGGGCGCGAGTCCCTGAGACTGGCCGCCCTGCTGCTGGACATCCGGCACAAGCCCTCCGCCCAGGACGCCGAAATGGTGGAGATGCTCGAATCCTACGAGCGCCCGACCGTCCTCGTGGCCACCAAGGCGGACAAGCTGTCCCGCAACCAGCAGGGCGCCGGCGTGGCCGCCATCCGCCGCGAGCTGGGCCTGGACCGCGAAGCCCTGATCATCCCGTTCTCCTCCGAGACGGGGCAGGGCCGCCGCGAACTGCTCGCCGTCATCGGCGACGTGTTCGGCGCCCCCCCCGCGCAGGGGGAGGAGGACTAGAAGGGCGTCACCTCCAGGGTGCAGCCCTGGCTTTCCGGGGTGAATTCCGCGCGCGCCGCGCCCGGGCCGCGCCGCCGGATGTTTCCTGTGACATTCACCGCGCCCTTTTCGCCCTGGTCCTCCTCCGTCTTGAGCGCCGCGCGGTCCAGGCAGTCATACACGGCGCAATCCACAAACTCCACGCCGCCGTGCCGCCGGGTGATGCTGTCCCGGTTGAGCGAGAGGACCAGGGGCCACCACGGGTGCTTTTCCGTGGAGCGCGTCGCCGTGTTGCGGAAATTGCATCCGCTGAAGCGCACCAGCGCGGCCTCCGCCGATTTGTCGTAGACGTAGGCGCCGCCGTTCCGGGTGTTCTCGACCGTGCAGTTGCGGAACTCGATCAGGCCGGAGGGGCCGTCGTCGCCCACCGCCCCCACGCCGATGCCCTGGTCGTTCCCGCTGCGCACATGGCAGTTTTCAAAGAGGATGGAGAGGGGTTCGGAGGTCTTGCGGAGCGGCTTGAGGTACACGAGGATGCCCGCGCCCCAGTTGTTGGCCATGACGCAGTTGCGCACCGTCACGTTCACGAGGCACTCGTTCGCGCTGTTGGGCTCCAGGTCTATCCCCGCCTGCGGCGCCGTGCCTTTGGTCCCGAAAAAGCGGCAGTTCTCAATCAGCAGGTTCTTCGCGCTGATCACGCTGATGCCCTGGCGGTGGTGGTTCCAGCACAGCACGTCCCGGATGACCACCTCCTCGCAGCGGGGGAGCGCCTCCGTCGCGCCGAGGTAGATGCCGTCGCCGCCGCTGTTCTCCAGCGACAGGCCCTCCACGCGGATGTTGCGGCACCCGGAGAAGGTCAGCGTGGTCCGCCATTCGGCCTTCTCATAGGCGTCGGACTGGTAGTCCGCCTTGCGCATCCGCAGCCGCGCGCCGTACCCGCGCACGGTGATGTTCTGCGCGTCCTTCGCGGAGAAGAGGCTGTCGCCCCCGCCCTTGAACTCCCCGGGCTTGGCGAGCACCACCACGCCCGGCTCGAAGACCAGCTCCAGGTTTCCCCGCAGGCGGACGGGGCGGATCACCCAGGGCGCGCCGGTGTACGGCACCACGATCCGGGCCGCCCCCGAATCCACCGCGGCCTGGAGGGACTCCGTGGCGTCGGCGGGATCAAATCCCCACCACGACGCTGCCGCCTCCGTCCGTTGACCGGCGGCCACTTCGGCGATCCTGGCCTCATCCCGAGGCAGGGCGCCTTCTCCGGCGGCGGCGGCTCCCGCCGCGGCGGCCAGAATCAGGCACAGCGTGACAGCGGCACATTCCCGTGTTCTCTTCATGACATGCTCCCTTCCGGTGCTCAGGGTTTCCAGAGGTTTCCCGCGCCGGGGATGCCCGGCGATTCCTTTTCACGCGCCAGTTCCGCCAGTCGGCCTGCGGCGCACAGATGCAGGCGCAGGTTCGGCAGCTCCGCGACAGGGACGAACACCGCCTCCGCCACCCGCGCGTCGTCCCCCGTGGCGCGGGGCGCCCCGGAGAGGATCTCCGCGCGGAACACCAACTGCACCACGTGCCGCGCGCCGTCCGGGGACACCGCCTCCTCGAAGGACACCAGCGGGCCGGGCGCGACCTGCAGCCCGGTCTCCTCCCGCAGTTCGCGGTGCAGGGCGTCGGCCAGGGTTTCCCCCCGGTCCACCCCGCCGCCGGGCAGGAGCCAGCGTGTCTCGCCGTCTTTCACATGGCGCACCAGCAGAACGCGGTCGTCCCGGATGACCAGCGCCGCGACGCGCAGCCTGGGTCCGTCCGCGCTCATGCCCCGCTTCCTTCGCCGATCTCCGCCCACTCGGCGAAGCGTCCGGCAGCGCCCGACTCCACCTCGGCGTCCACGAGCACATCGTTTCCCTCGTACCGGATTTCCAGAATGCGGGCGCGCGCGCGCAACTGGGACAGGACGGCGGCCCGGTTCTGCGGCACCCGCAGCCGGAGCAGCGTGCGCCCCCGCCGCAACTGGTCCTGGGTCATCTCAAGCAGTGCGCGGAGGCCGTCGCCCCGCAGGGCGGAAACGACCGCGTGCGGCGCCCGGTCCGTTGTCAGGCCCGCCAGCAGGCCCTCATCGAGGAGGTCGGCCTTGTTGTACACCTTGACAAAGGGGATGGCCGCCGCGCCGATTTCCTCCAGCACATTGCGCACCGTCCGCAGGTGCTCCTCCATGGCCGGATGCGACGCATCGAGGACCAGGAGGAGCAGGTCCGCCTCGTTGACAGCCTCCAGCGTGGCTCGGAACGCGGCGACCAGGGTGTGGGGAAGCCGCCGCACGAAGCCCACGGTGTCGGCGAACAGGGCCTCGCCGCCGCCGGGCAGGGAGCAGCGCCGCACCAGGGGGTCGAGGGTGGCGAAAAGTTTGTCCTCCGCCAGGGCGTCCGCGCCCGTGAGGGCGTTGAGCAGCGACGATTTCCCGGCGTTGGTGTACCCGACGAGGGCCACCGTGGGGATGCCCTGGGCCGTCCGCCGGTCCCGCTGGATGCGCCGGTGCTTCCGCACCTCCTCCAGTTCGGCCTTCAGCCGGGTGATCCGTTCCCGGATGACCCGGCGGTCCACCTCCAGTTTCTGCTCGCCCGGCCCGCGCACGCCGATGCCGCCCTGCTGCCGCATGATGGAGCCCCGTCCCGTGAGGCGCGGCAGGAGGTACTGAAGCTGGGCAAGCTCGACCTGCATGCGGCCCTCGCGCGTCTGCGCGCGCCCGGCGAAGATGTCCAGAATCAGCTGCGTGCGGTCCACGATCTTGACACCAAGCGCTTTTTCCAGCTTGACGCCCTGCGCCGCGCCCAGGTCCGCATCGAAAAGGACCGTCTCCGCGCCGAGTTCCCCGATCGCCGCCTTGATGGACTCCAGTTTCCCGCCGCCGATGTAGGTGGCCGGGTCGGGGCTGGAGCGGTGCTGTTCGAACGTGCAGACGATGTCGGCCCCGGCGGTCCGCGCGAGCTCCCGCAACTCGTGCAGGGCCTCCTCGGCCTCCGCGGGGCTTTCCTGCGACAGGACAACGCGCACGGCGACGGCCTTTTCAATGACCGGGGGGTGCGGAATGTCCACCATCCTGCTGTCCTGCCCGGTTTCGTGGCCCTCGGTGTGCATAATTGACTCCCATCTCGGCAAAATGCGAGTATAACACGTCAGGCGGCGCATCCCCGACGGTCATGAGGGGGGTGGAAGTGCCTTGGCGAGTCAGGAGGTCTGCTTTGGCATCGGAAAACGCAACCAGAATTGTGTCCTGCAAGCACTGCGGACAGCGCATGCGCGTCCCCCAGGTCGCCACGGCGCGTTTCTTCAAGTGCCCGAAGTGCGGCGGACTCATTCCCGCAAGCGACACGGGCCACCCGGACGCGATGGAGGAGGGCGGCGGTGGGGACCAGTCTCCCGGCGCCAAGGTTTCTGACCCGCTCATGCAGCTTTTCCGCCAGTCCGGCAAGGTGGCCCCGGAGCATGTGGAGGAGGCGCTGGCCGTCAAGACGGCCCAGGGGGGCAAGCTCTACGAAATCCTGATACGTCTGGGACATCTGAAGGCCGAGGACCTGCACAGCCTTCTCTCCCGGCAGCCGGGCATCGCGGCGGTCCATCTGGCGAACATCGCCATGGACCGGGACATGGTCAACCTGCTGCCGCACGAGATCGCCCTGCGCAATTTCGCCTTTCCCATTGACCGCCTCGGGAAGCTGATGACCGCCGCCATGGTTTGTCCGCTGGACATGGAGGCCATTGCGGAAATCCAGAACCACACGGGGCTGAGCGTCAAGCCCGTGCTCTGCTCCCTGGACGATTTCTACCAGGTGGTGGAAAAGTACTACCACATCAAGCGGAATCCCGACGGCGTGACGGGCGTGTCTTCTGCCTCCGGAAGCGCCAAGGCTGCGGCCGGGGCCCCTGCGGCGCCGGCGCAGGCGCCGCCGGCGCAGGGGGAAAAGGCCGCGCCCGCAAAAGAAGCCGCTGCGAGGGAGGAGGCCGCCCCGCCCCCCGCGCCGGTCGAGGCGCCGCCCTCCATCGCAGACCGGATGGAACAGTTGGATCAGCTTGAAATCTCGCCCCGTGTCGCCACGCAGATATCCTCTCTTGTCGGCTACGGCAGGGAGGGGCTGCGCAAAATGAGCGAACTGGCCCCCTGGTCCCCCCCGCTGGTCGCCACCCTGCTCTCCGCCGCCAACAGCGCGGCCTACGGGATGCCGGGCATGGTGGACAACCTGGCCCTGGCCACGGCCCTGCTCGGGGACCAGGGCGTGGGCCTGCTTTGCTCCAACATGCGCGAGGCGAACCCGCAGACAGAGAAGCAGATGGCTATTGTCGCCCGTCATTCCCGCCAAACGGGAAACGTGGCGGCCCTCCTCGCGGCGGCCTGTGAACGCTCCGTGCCCAGCATCGTTCAGAGCGCCGGATACCTGCATTCCCTGGGAAGTTTCGCGCTGGCGATTCTGGAGCCGGAGGAGTCCAAGAAGATAGACCGGCGTCTTGTCGGCGCCTCGCGCACCCTGGCAGAACAGCAGGTGTTCGGTGTCGGGGGGGACGAGTTGGGCGCGCGCCTGCTGGTGCTGTGGCGCATTCCCCCGATCATCTCAGAGTGCGTGCGCCTGTACACGCACCCCGAGGAGGCGGGGGATTATCAGGACATGGCCTGCCTGCTCCTGGCCGCCTCGTTGTCCGTGGGGCCGGACGGCGCCTTTAACGAGGACATCAGCGACGCGGGCCTGAATGCCCTGTATTCCCTGGGGCTGTCCGCCGAACAGGCCCAGACCGCCGTGGCGGAAACGGCCTGAAACAGCCCACATCTTCGGAGGGTGTCCCATGTCGGTGGACAATGCGCTCAAGTTCCTCGCCCTGGCCAGGAGAAGCCCCGGGGTGCGGCGAAGGCTCGCCAAGTTCACCGGCAGGGAGGCGTTGGCCGGGCTGGTGGCGGTGGCGGGGGAAAGAGGCCTCGTCTTCTCGGAGGAGGAATACCGGCAGGCCGTGGTGCGGTCGGCGGCCGGGGAACTCGACACGGACTCCCTGAACGGCGTGCTGGATGAGATAGGGCTCGGCGGCATCCCGGAGGTTCGGGACTAGTCGCGCGCGGTGCGGGTCACAGGTTGGCGCTGAAGAAGTTCGCGATGAGGGAGGGGCAGCCGTCGCAGCCGGAGCATATCCGGTGGATGGATTCGTCCACGGCATGGGGCAGGCTGGGGTCGCGCACCACGTCATGCAGCCGTTCGCGGAGCGCGTTCCCCATCCGGTACTGCTCCAGCCCGTCCACCAGTCCGCAGGTGAAAAGCTCGCCCGCCGCGTTCACGTAGATCATCCGGGCAGGACCCTGGCAGCGGGGCCGCCCGCCGTCCTCCTCCTGCGGGTTCGCCGTCCACAGGACAAACCCCTGATCCTCCAGGGGCTTCAGTTTTGCCAGCGACTCGCGGCGCACCAGCAGGCGGAGCCGGTCCCCGTCCAGCCCCTTGAGGCGCGCCGCCTCTTCGGGCGTGACATCGTCCTCCACCAGATGAAGGCCGACCATCATGCCGTGGGCTTCCTGCGCCCATCGGCAGAGCTCCCAGACATCCTCGTGGCGGGAAAGGTGCGTGGTCAGGGACAACACCACCCAGCAAGCTCCGAGAGAGGCGGCCTCGTCGAGAACGTTCAGCCAGTCCTGGAGCGTCAGCCTTTGGGACTCATGGCCGCCGGCCGGGCTTTCACCGATGCCCTGCGGGCAGACGCACACCCAGAGGTACGTCACCTGGCGCCTGCTCTCGCCCCCCTCTTTGCAGCACTCCTTGAGCCGTTTCCGCACATCGCGCGTCAGGGCGAACAGCTCCTTGGTTCCGCCCGCGGCCTCAGGGCCGCCTTTCCCGGTCTTACCGCACTTGCTCACAGGCATACCTCGAAGTTCTGGTTTTTTGCAGGGACCGAATCATAGGGGTCTTCCCGGCGCAAATGCAACAACGAAGCGGGGGAAAGGCCGTCTTTTCCACGCTTTGGAACATCACGGGAACCCCGTTTCTTCCCGGAAACCGGTCTAAAAGGTGGATTCTTCGCCGTCCTTTCCCGCTCCGCCCCCCCCCAAACGTCCGCAGACTCCTGTGCTTTTTTGTCCACGCTGTGCGCGCTGTTCCGGGGTGTGGTAAGATTGGGCGTCAGCACATAGCGTCCGGCGGCAGGGCTTTCCCGTCGGACGGTTTACGCATGGCTTTTTCCCTGCCGTGCGCGCCGGGTAATGCGCCTGTCCTTTCCGCGTGATACGGGAGTTCAATATCTGCGCGGCCTACGGCATGCCTCCCTCGAGTGGACGTCGGACGGCCGCCGTGAGAACACCCACCTGCTGAGGATGAGGTTCACGCGCCAACTTTCGGCCCGCACGCGCAGGGTTCTTCTTTTTGGGGGGAGGGCGGAGTGTGGGGGGGAAGGGCTAGAAGTCCTTCATGACATCGCCGGTGTCCTCATACCAGACCGTGACGACGATGATGGGCTCGTTGCCGCGCCCGTCGTGGTGGATGTCCGTGCCAAAACACTGGCACACATAGGCCGGCTTGATCTTTGCCCGTTTCATCCACTCGTTAATCTGCTGGTCCATCTGCTGCAGGCCGCCGATGCTCACCTTGCCGATAAAACTCTGCACTTTCATCATTGCGCTTCCCCTCTCTGCTTGGTTGACCATTCCGCATCCCAGGCTGAAGGCGGCCGGCTCTTCCGGCCTCGCGTCTGCGTCACTCATCGCACTTCTCTTTATCAGCAAGCCGGGAACAGCCACACTGCTCCCGAACCCGGCGTCCGCCGTTCCTATTCCAGACCCCGCTCCAGCGCCCGGCGCATGACATCCACCGGCGCGGGAAGCCCGGTCCACAGCTCATACTGAAGCACCGCCTGATGCAGCAGCATCGCCATGCCCTCTATGGTAGCACACCCGGCCATCAGCGCGTCCTGCAACAAACGCGTGCGGCGCGGCCGGTACACCATGTCAAACACCGCGTGCTGCGGGCGGAGACGTTCCGGCGGCACGCAGCTCGCCCCCACGTCGTGCCCGTGCATTCCCAGGGGGGTCCCGTTGATGATCACATCGTGGGTGGCCAGCGCCTCGTCCAGCTCGAAGACGAGGGACCCGTCGCCCACGTCCACGCCCTCCGCAGCGCGGCGAAGGTCCGCGGCCAGGGCCACCGCCTTCTCCCGGCTTCGTCCCAGAATGGTGACGCGCTCCGGCCCCGCCTCGGCCGCGGCGAAGGCCACCGCCCGCACCGCGCCGCCCGCCCCGAGGAACAGCACGCGCCGGCCGGCCAGGGAGACGCCCGCCTCGGCCAGGGCGCGCAGCGCCCCCGTGCCGTCCGTGACCGAGCCGCGCAGCACGCCGTTCTCGTTGGTCACCGTGTTGACGCAGCCCACCCGCTGAGCCATCGCGTCCACCTCGTCCAGGCACGCCATCGCCCGCACCTTGTGCGGGATGGTCACGCTGAGTCCGCGGAAGGACGGTGCCGCCCGCATTCCCGAGAGAAAGGCGGGAACATCCTCCACGTCAAAGGCGAGATAGGCAAAGTTCAGCCCCGCCGCGCGGAACGCGGCGTTGTGCATGGCCGGGGAGAGGGAGTGCGCCACCGGGTGGCCGATGACCGCGCAGAGCCGTGTTTCCGTGGTGATTTCGAACGCCTCGGCCATGCCGCGCCCCTCTCAGCCCGGAGGCCAGGTGAAATCCCGGCCGCCCAGCAGGTGCAGGTGAAGATGGAACACTTCCTGGTTGGCGGCCTTTCCGCAGTTGATCACCATGCGGTAGCCGCCCTCGGCGATCCCCAGCTGGCGGGCGACCTTGTTGGCGCAGAGCACCAGCCCCCCCAGCAGCGCCTCGTCGGCCTCCTTCGCGTCGCTCACCTTGGGGAGCGGCTTCTTGGGGAGCACCAGCACATGGGTTGGCGACGCGGGGTCGATGTCGTGGAAGGCGAAATACCGGTCGTCCTCGTACACCTTGTCGCAGGGAATCTCCCCGCGGATGATCCTTCCGAAAATGGTGTCTTCAGCCATGAAACCGCTCCTTGTTGGACGGGGAAACACCGCCCGCCGCCTGTTCTATACCCAGACTACCATTCCGCGTTCCCGCCTTCAAGGAAAGGCCAGCCGGGCACCGAGCTGCCCCGCCGCGTTCAGGGCGAGCGTGGCCAGCACTGCGGAAGCCGCCTCGGTCCGCAGAACCAGCGGCCCAAGACTCACCCGGAGGGCCCCCTGTGCGGTGATTAGACCGCGCTCCCGCCCCGTGAAGTCCCCCTCTGGCCCCGCCAGCAGCAGCACGCGGGTCGTTTCGGGGGGCAGCAGAACCGCCCCGTCCGCGCCGCTGTCCAGATCGGCGGCCACCACCGCGCCCGTTTCCTCCGACAGGAGGGCGTCCAGAGAGTCCCAGGCGCGCAGCAACGGCAGGGTGTCCCGGCCGCACTGTTTGCACGACTCCACGGTGTGCCTCTGCCAGCGCTCCACGGCGCCCGGCGCCCGCTGGCTTCGGTCAGCCCGCCAGAAGTGGAACCCCGCCACGCCCAGCTCCGTGCCCCGGCAGACGATTTCATCCACCACCTTGTCCCGGTGCGGCCAGGCCGGTGCCAGAAAAACGGCGACAGCCGGGGCTTCCCGCCGGGTCATCCGCTCCAGGGCCACCACGGCCTCCGCGCGGCTTCCCCGCAGGAAGACGCCCGCGCCCGCCAGCCCGCGGCCGTCAAACACCTCCACCGGGTCGCCGGCCCGCAGCCGGAGCACGGACACGGCATGGCGCGCCTCCGCATCGGGGAGGGAGAGTTCCCCCCCGGCGGCGGCGTCCATACCGGGGCAGTAGAAGCGGTGCGTGTGGGGCATGGGGAAAGGATAGCAGACCGGGAAGGCCGCTTCATCCTTTCGCGGCCCCGCCGCTGGCCGGAGGGGCGGGCATGCCGCTATACTTCCCCCATGGCGAAGGAACGGCTGGACATGCTGGTGCAGGCGAGGTTCGGGTTGACCCGCGCGCGGGCGCAGGGGGTCATCCAGGCCGGACAGGTGTGTCTTCCCGACGGCCTCACGCTGGACAAGCCCGGCGCGCGCTACCCGGACGACACCCCGCTCGTGCTTCGGGAGCCCCCGCGCTTCGTCAGCCGGGGCGGCGACAAGCTGGAGGGCGCCTTTGAGGCCTTCGGCCTCGATGTGGCGGGGAAGACCGCGATGGACGTCGGTGCGTCCACGGGCGGGTTCACCGACTGCATGCTCCAGCACGGGGCGGCGAGGGTGTACGCCGTGGACGTGGGCTACGGCCAGCTCGCCTGGAAACTGCGGCAGGACCCCCGGGTGGTGGTTTTGGAGCGATGCAACATCCGCTATCTGGAGCCGGAGCGGCTGGAAGAGCCCCCTGTCTTCTTCACCATAGACTGCTCGTTCATTTCCCTCAAGCTCGTGCTGCCCGCCACCCTCCGCCTGATGGGCCCCGATCCGGAGGGGGTCGCCCTGATCAAACCGCAGTTCGAGGCGGGCCGCAGCCGGGTGGGGAAGGGGGGCGTGGTCCGCGACGGGGCCGTCCATGCGGAGGTGGTGGAGGACGTGCGCGCGGCGGCGGCGGCGCTGGGATTCCGGGACGTGGATGTGGTACCGTCTCCGTTGCTGGGCCCCTCGGGGAACCGCGAGTTTCTGGCGCGGCTCCACCGGTTTTCAGCGCCCCCCGACACGCCCGGCGGAGTATCCTAAACGCCCCATGCTGGACGCCCTGCACATACAAAACTACGCCCTGATTGACCGGCTGGAGGTGGCGCTTTCCCCGGGATTCAACGCCCTCACCGGCGAGACCGGCGCGGGCAAGTCCATTGTGGTCGGCGCGCTGAACCTCGTGCTGGGCGCGCGCGCCTCGGCCGACCTGGTCCGCGCCGGCGCCGACGCGGCCCGGGTGGAGGCGGCGTTCTCCCTCGACCGGCCCTCCGCGCGCCTGCGAGCCCTGCTCGCGGAGCACGACATCCCCCTGGAGGACGGCGTCCTTATCCTGGCGCGCACGGTCCTGCCCGACGGCAGGAGCAAGGCCTTCGCGGGCGGGCGCATGGTGCCCGTCGCGGTGCTGGCCGCCCTCGGCGACGAGCTGGTGGACCTCCACGGACAGCACGAGCACCAGTCCCTCCTGCGCCCCGACCTCCAGCGGGAGGTGCTCGACGCCTACGCGGGCGCGGGCCCTCAGGCGGAGGCGCTGGCGGAGAAGGTGGCCGCGCTCAACGCGCTGGCCCGCGAGATCGCGGCCGTGGAGTCGAACGACCGGGACACCGCCCGGCGCATGGATTTTCTGCGCCATGAGATCGCGGAGATTGACGCCGCGGGGCTCCAGCCCGGCGAGGAGGAGGAGCTGAGGAACCGCCTGAACCGCATCATCCACGCGGAGAAACTGCGCGGGCTGTCCGAGTCCGCCTATGCCGCCCTCTACGAGGGCGAGGCGCCCTCCGTCGTGGACCTGCTGGACCGCGCCCTGTCCGGCATCGCGGAGTTGGGGGGGATCAGCGCGGAGTTTCTGGAGCTGTCCGCGCCCCTGCAAGACGCGCGCGCGCAGGTGGAGGCCGTGGCGGAGACCCTGCGCGGCAACCTCTCCGACGCCGAGTACGACCCGGCGGAGCTGGACGCGCTCCACCGCAGGCAGGGGATGATCAACGACCTGAAGCGGAAATACGGCGCGGACATCGCCGAAATCCTGGCCTACCGGGACCGGGCCGCCGCCGAACTGGCCGGGTACGACTCCCGGGACGCGCGGCTCGCGGAGATGCGCGGACAGGAGGCGCGCCTGCGCGGCGAGGCGACGGAGGCGGCGAACGCCCTGTCCGCCCTCCGCCGAAAGGCGGCCGCCGCCCTGGACAAGAAGATCGCGGAGACCCTGCGCGACCTGGACATGAAGGGCGCGCGCTTCGAGACGCGGTTCACGGACATCCCGCTGTGCGCCCACGGCGTGGACGGCGTGGAGTTTCTCCTTTCGGCCAACGCGGGGGAGAAGCCGAAACCCCTGCGCGCCGTGGCCTCGGGCGGCGAGATGTCCCGGATCATGCTGGCGCTCAAGTCGGTCTTCGCGGGGATGGACCGCATCCCCACGCTGGTCTTTGACGAGATAGACGCCGGCGTCGGCGGCGTGGTCGCGCGGCGCGTGGCGGAGAAGATGGCGGCGCTGGCGGCGTCGCACCAGGTGCTGTGCATCAGCCACCTGCCGCAGATCGCCGCCGCCGCGGAGGCGCATTACCGGGTGGAGAAACAGGTCCGCAGGGGCGTCACGGCGACTGCCGTGGCGCGCGTGGACGGCGAGGCGCGGGAGCGGGAGCTGGCCAGACTGCTGGACGGGTCGCTTTCCGACGTTTCCCTGGAGCACGCGCGCGCGCTGCTGCGGGACATGGGATCAAAGAAGTAAAGGAGTCATGGCATGGACTGCAGCAGGATCAAGATCGGCGTCATGGGGTCTGCGGGCGGAAAAATGGACCCGGAGATTGAGGAGCGGTGCCGCACCCTGGGCCGGGCCATCGCGGAGGAGGGGTGCGCCATCCTCACCGGCGGATGTCCGGGCCTTCCCCACCAGGCCGTCATCGGCTGCAAGCTTTCCGGCGGGCTCACCATCGGCGTATCCCCGGCCCTCAGCGTGCGCGAGCATGTGGACCACTACGGCAGCCCCACGGACCACATTGACGTCATGATCTACACCGGCGCGGGCCTCATGGGGCGCGAGATCGTCGGCGTGCGCAGCTGCGACATCATCATCATCGTCGGCGGGCGCTCCGGCACCCTCGGCGAGTTCGCCATCGCCTACGACGAGGGCCGCATGATCGGCGTGCTCACCGGCACCGGCGGTTTTGCGGACCATGTGGACGACATCCTCCCGGTGATCGAGAAGCCGACGGGATCGCGCCTGTTCTTCTCCGCGGACCCGGTGGACCTCATCCGGAAATGCGTGGCCTCGTTCCGGGAGAACCCGCCGGTCATCCGCGAGCGCGAGGCCGCCGGGTAAGACGTCAGGTCTTTTTCCCCTTCGGGGCGGGTGGGCCTCCGGGGTAGTTCGGCGAATACAGCACCGCGTGCGGCCGGGTGACGAGCCTGCCGTTCTTCACAAACTCCTCCCCGCGCGGGGCCAGATGCTCCGTCATGCGCCCGCGCCATTCCGCCAGCACTCCGGCACTGCCGGGGACACCGGAAAGGTCCCGCAGCTCGCGCGGGTCCTCCGTCAGGTCGAAAAGCTGCTCGCGGCCATCCTCGAACTGGTAGATGTACTTCATCCGCCCGTCTGTGAGGGCCGTCCAGTTGTGGCTTTCCGCGTAGCACCGGCAGTGCTCCAGGTCAATCCAGGGACGCCAGTCCGCCTTCGGGTCGCGGGCGAGCCGCAGCAGGCTGCTCCCGTCCATCGCCGGGGCGCCGGTGACGCCCGCCGCATCGAGAAACGTCGGCAGCACGTCGCGAAGCTCGACGGGGTGGTCCAGCCGCGTCCCGGCCGGGGCCGTGGTCCAGTCCGCAGGACAGCGCACGATCATGGGGATGCGCGCAGAGCCCTCGTAGGCGTAGGTCTTGCGCCAGAGATGGTGGTCCCCCGTCATGTCGCCGTGGTCGGCGGTGAACAGGATCAGCGTGTTCTCCAAGTCCCCGCGGCGCTCCAACGCGGCCAGCACCCGCCCGATCTGCTCGTCCAGGAAGGACACGGAGCCGTAGTAGCCCTGCCGTGCGGCGCGCGCCGCCTCCGGGCCGAGGTCGCCGTGCCACAGGCTGGGTCCGTCGCCGCTGCGCGTGGCGAGCCGCGCCGCCCAGTCGCCCACGGCCCGCTCTGGCAGGGGGGCGTCGCGGTAGGCGTCCATGAAACGTGCCGGGGGATCGTAGGGGCTGTGGGGCCGCGCGAAGGACACCTTTAGGAAGAAGGGGGCGTCTCCCGAATAGGAATCCAGAAACCGCTCCGCCACGTCCGCCGTCCAGCGCGTGGGGTGCAGCTCCTCCGGCAGGGCGTAGGGCGCGGAGGTGTTGTCGTTCCAGCCGATGCCCGTGGCGTCCGGGTCCAGCGTCGGCGCCTGAGACCGGAACCAGCCCCGGTAGTCGCTGCGGAACTCCGGCGACTCCGCCCGGCCCGACTCGTCCAAAACCGTCTCATGGTAGCCGTGAAGGTTCCGCTGGGGCGTGAAGTGCATTTTTCCAACGGCGTAACAATGATACCCGGCGTCGCGCAGGGCCTGGGGCTTCTCATACGGGTACTTCTCCGCCACCCGGCCGTACCCGAGCTGTCCGTGGTTCCAGGGCGACATGCCCGTAAGCAGCGCCGCCCGGGCCGGGGTGCAGGAGGGGGTCGAACTGTATGCCCGCGCGAAATGGAAGCCCTGGGCGGCCAGCCGGTCCAGGTGCGGCGTCTGGATGACGGGATTCCCCGACACGCCCAGGCAGTCCCCCCGCATCTGGTCCGCCATAAGGAACAGGATGTTCGGTTTTCTGGCAGGCGCGGAGGGGGCCGCCCCCAAGGCCGGCCGCACCGCTGCGGCGGCCACCGCCGCCCCCGCGCGCCCCATGAATGTCCTGCGCGAAATGCCGCCGGAACCTCTTGCCATGACCGTGTCCTCCATGTGGGCGGCCAGTATAGCAGACCCTTTCACGGACCGACACGGACCTGCACGGACAGGCCTCTGTCCATTCCGTCCATAAAGTCCATGTCGTCCATGCTGCCCCGAACACACTTCCGCTTGCCCGGACTTTCCGAACGTGCTACAGTGAAATCCGCACCCACACCACAGGAGGGCCGCGCATGGCCGGGTTGAACCGAAGGGCTTTCATGGCGGGAATGGGAGCCGCTTCACTATCCTTCCTGGCCGCGCGGCGCGCGCCCGCGCGGGACACCGCGCCCCCAAACTTCGTCGTCATCATCACGGACGACCACCGCTGGGACATGGCCGGGTTCGCCGGGCACCCCATCCTCCAGACGCCGGAGATGGACCGGCTGGCCGCCGGGGGGGTGCATTTTCGGAACGCCTTCGTCACCACGCCCATCTGCTGCACCAGCCGCGCCTCGATCCTGACGGGCATGCACGCCCGCAGCCACGGGGTGCATGACTTCGCCACCCCCCTGGCGCCGGAGGACCTGGCGCGCACCTATCCGTCTCTGCTGCACGCGGCGGGCTATGAAACCTGCCATGTCGGGAAGTACGGTGTCGGCGGCACGCCGCCCGCCGCGCTGGGCGTGCGGCCGCTTCCTCCCGGCAACGAGCCCTTCTTCCGCGAGGTGGACGGCGGGCGCCGTCATGTCACCCGCATCACCGCCGACATGGCCTCGGACTTCATCGCCTCCGTTCCGAAAGGACACCCCTTCTGCCTCACCGTCGGGTTTGACGCGCCCCATTCCCACGACTACGCGCGGCGGCCCTATCCGCCCGAGCCGGAATGCGAGTCCCTTTACCGGGACGTCGCCGTGCCGCCGCAGCCGCACTCCTCCTGCGGGGACTACGAGGCCCTTCCGGACTTCCTGAAGAACAGCGAGGGACGCATGCGCTGGGGCGTCCGCTTCTGCACCCCCGACTTTTATCAGGAATCCATGCGCGACGTGTTCCGCATGATCACCGGGGTGGACCGGGCCATCGGCCGCATCCGCGCCGCCCTGGACGCCGCCGGGGTCGCGGACAATACGGTCATCCTGCTCGTCGGGGACAACGGCGCGTTCTACGGCGAGCGCGGCCTGGCCGGGAAATGGTACGCCTACGAGGAGAGCATCCGTGTGCCCCTGGTCCTGTTTGATCCCGCGATTCCCGAGGGAATGCGCGGGCAGGCCCTGGACCCCATGGCACTCAACATTGATCTGGCCCCGACCATCACTGAGCGGGCCGGCCTGGCCGTGCCGGACACCATGCAGGGCCGCAGTCTCCTGGAACTGGCGCGGGGGGACAGCCCCGGGGACTGGCGGAGGGACTGGTATTTCGAGCATCTCTTCAAACACCCACTCATCCCCCGGAGCGAGGGCATCCGCGCCGAGGGATGGACCTACATCCGGTGGGTGGACACGGACCCCTTGATGGAGGAACTCTACGACCTGACGGCGGATTCCCATGAGACGCGCAATCTCGCGGCGGACCCCGCGCATGCCGAACGTCTGGAGACCCTGCGCGCGCGCTGGGCGGAGTGGCGCGAAACCCTTCCCGAGAGGATTCCTGCGTCATGAAGAGCCTGTCCCGCAGAACCTTTCTGGGCGTGTCCGCCGGAAGCCTTCTGGCCCTGCGCCGCGCCGGGGCGGTGGGCGACGACGCGTACCGGCCCAACATCCTGCTGATCTGCAGCGACCAGCAGCATGGCCGCGCTTTGGGTGTGGCCGACCCCTTCTTTGACACCCCGGCGCTCGACCGGCTGGCAAAGTCGGGCATGTGGTTCCGCGAGGCTTTCTGCACCACCCCGCAATGCTCCCCGAGCCGCTCCACGCTGTACACGGGGCTGTACCCCCACCGGACCGGTGTGCTGGGGAACCTCGACGTCCAGCGGCATGACGGGGGGCGGATCGGGGCGATGGCGCCCGGCCCTCCCACGCTGGGGCGGCTGCTGAAGGACGCGGGGTACCACACCGGCTATTTCGGCAAGTGGCATCTGGGGAACCGGGAGCGTTTCGCGGCGGACTTCGACGCCAGCGATCTGGACGGCGACGCCCACGGTGGCGCGACGGAGAAGGCGCTGGCTTTCCTGAAATCCCGGGCGGATGGCGAAGAAGGGCCCTTCGCCCTTTTCGTAAACTACATCAACCCGCACGACATCTACGGGGCGGCGAAAGAAATCTCCGCCGACAGCCCCCGGCCCGAGGGGCCGACGGTGCCCCGTCCCGCCTCGTGGGCGGACACGTTGGAGGGCAAACCCGCCCCCCAGCGGCAGTTTCTCACGGAGGACCAGGGCAAGCCGTTCTGCGGCTGGCCGGACGCCGCGCTGGAGAAATACCGCCTGGCCTACCGGGAGAAGTGCAGGCTGGTGGACCATGAGGTGGGCCGGCTGCTGGACACGCTGGATGCACTGGATTTGGCGGAAAACACCGTGGTGGTGTACGTCTCCGACCACGGCGACATGGACACCCACCACCGCCTGGTCTACAAGGGGCCGTTCATGTACGACCAGCTCGTGCGCGTGCCCCTGATCATCCGGGTGCCCGCGCGCTTCGGGGGAAGCGCAGGCGTCCGCAGCGACGACCTCGTTTCGCTCGCGGATGTCACGCCGACGCTTTGCGCCCTCGCGCGGAGGGAGGTGCCCGAAGGGGACGGCATGTCCCTCGCCCCTGCGTTGTCCGGCGGTGTCCCGTTCGTGCCGAGGGACGGCGTGGCCGTGCAGTACTACGGCAAGCAGCAGTGGGTGAACCCCATCCGCACCTGGCGGACGCGGGACTGGAAGTACAGCCGCTATCTGGAGCATGGTGAGGAACTCTACGATTTGAGAAACGACCCGGAGGAGACGCGCAATCTTGCCGGGGACCCCGCCTGTTCGGAACGGATGGCGGAGATGCGCGCCGCCCTGGACGGGGGGATGCGGGGACACGGGGACACACGGTTCGACACCTACTGGCCCACGGACCGGCAGGGGGGGAGGCTGAAACCGAAGAATGGCTGACACGCGGCGGGCCGACATTGACTGGCTGCGCATCGGGGCGGTGCTCCTGCTGGTTCCCTTCCACACAGCGTGCGTCTACGGCGCGTGGGGCGATTTCTATGTGAGAGGGGGGGAGAGAAGCCTCCTGCTCAGTGCGCTGGTGGTGACGGGTTGCGGTGCTTGGCACATGCCCCTCCTGTTCTGGCTGGCGGGGGCGTCCGCCCGCATGTCCCTCGCCGCGCGCGGCGCGGGCGGCTTCCTGGCGGAGCGGGTCCGCCGCCTGCTGGTTCCCTTTGTCTTTGGCGTGCTGGTGGTGGTGCCGCCCCAGTCCTATCTGGCCTGCCTGGTGCGCGGCACCTGGTCCGGCGGCTATTTTTCCTGGTACCCCCGCCAGTTCTTCACCATCGGCCCGGCGGGCCTCTCAGGCTATGAAGGCGGGTTCACCCCGGCCCATCTCTGGTTTGTGCTGTTCCTCTTCGTCTATGTGTGCGTGTCGTTTCCCCTGCTGAAATGGCTGGCCGGGGACGCATCTGCACGATTTCGAGGATGCCTCGCCGCTCTGCTGGAACATCCGGTGGCGTTCTGGCTGGTCCCTGTTCCGTTCATGCTCGCGCAGCTCGTCCCGGATATTGGGGACAAAAACATCCCCTATTTCTTTCTCATATTCATCGCCGGTTTCTTGTGGCAGGCGGACCCCGCGATTGCCGCCGCTCTGGAAAGGCGCAGGCGCGCCGCCTTGATCGTTGGTCTCCTGTGTCTGGCGGCACCCATTGCCGGATGGGTTGCCGGCGCGCACCACCATTTCTGGGTCGGCAAGGCTCTGGACATTTCTTACGAGGGCTTTGCCATGTGGTGCCTGGTGGTCGCTCTGGTTGGATACGGGAAACGCCTCGCGGACCTGCGGCCGGCGATTCTTCCGCATCTTGCGGAGGGGGCCTATCCCTTCTACATCCTTCACCAGACCATCGTGGTCTGCACCGCGTTTTTTCTCCGGCCATTCGCGTTGCCGCCGCTGCCGGGGTTCCTGATCGTGACGGCGGGGGCGGGGACCTTCACGGCGCTGCTCTATCTGGGGCTGGTGCGGCCGTTCAACCCGGTCCGCTTCCTCTTCGGCATGAAACCCCGGCGAAAAAGGGCGGCCGCATGATTGACTCCGGCGGGGTCCAACCCCTACCTTTGTCCTGCGGCGTCGCGGACTGCGGGCGCCGGAGACAGGATCCATGAAACTGGTCATTGCCCCAGACTCCTTCAAGGAGGCGGCGTCCGCCGCGCGCGTCGCGGCGGCGGTCGCGGACGGGTGGCGGTCTGTCTGGCCGGAGACGGAGTTGTGCCTCGTTCCCATGGCCGACGGCGGTGAGGGAACGCTCGACGCCCTGGTCGGCGGCGGGCGCGGGCGCGTGGAGCGGGTGGAGACGACGGGCCCCCTGGGCGAGCCTGTCACCGCGTCCCTCGGGTTTCTGGACGAAGGCCGGGCCGCCGTGGTGGAGTCGGCCCAGGCGGTCGGCCTCTCGCTGATTCCGCCGGAACGGCGTAATCCCGCCCGGACCACCACCTTCGGCATTGGCAGGATGATCGCCGCCGCGCTGGACCGGGGAGCGCGGCGCATCCTCGTGGCCGTGGGGGGCACGTCCACCAACGACGGCGGCGCGGGCATGGCCCAGGCGCTGGGCGTGTCGTTGAAAGACGCCGAAGGCCGGGAGCTTCCCCCGGGCGGGGAGGCCCTGCTGAGGTTGGACCACGTGGACCTGTCCGGGCTGGATCCGCGCATCGCCGAGACGGAAATCCTGGTCGCCTGCGATGTGAACAACCCCCTGTGCGGACCCGCAGGGGCTTCTCTCCTGTACTCGCCGCAGAAGGGTGCGGACCCGGTCCTGGCCGAACGGCTTGACGATGCCCTGGCCCATTTCGCCGGGGTGGTCCTGCGGGGCCTGGATAAGGATGTTCGCATTCTGCCGGGGGGCGGCGCGGCGGGCGGACTGGGCGCGGGCCTGGCGGCGTTTCTCGGCGCGCGTCTCGTGCCCGGCGTGGAGGTGGTGGCCCGCGAGGCGGGGCTGGAGGAGGCGCTGCGCGGGGCGGACCTCGTGATCACGGGGGAGGGCCGGCTGGACGCCCAGTCGCTCTGGGGGAAGGTGCCCGTGGGGGTGGCCCGGCTGGGCCGCGCCGCCGGGGTGCCGGTCATCGCCCTGGCGGGAAGCCTGTCCGGGGATCTGTCGGCCCTTTGCGCGGAGGGGCTGACCGCCGCCTTCGCCCTGGCCGACGGCCCCATGTCCCTGGAGGAATCCATGGTCGCCACGGAGGAACTGTTGCGGCGCCGAAGTGCCATGCTTGCCCGTGTCTGGCGCGCCGCCCAGGAGGTGCGGCCATGAAGTCCCCGGACACGGCACACGCGGGGCTTCCGTTCTCCCCGGGGCGTCTTTTGCGCACGGTGACGCGCCTGCATCCCGCCCAGGTCGGCTGGCGGCTTCTGCGCACGGCGCAGCAGCCCTTTGCGCCCGCGGCGGCGCGGCGGTGCGGTCCCGGAACACAGGGGGCGCTTGACACGGAGACGCTGTCCCGCCTGCGCGCCTTTTTGGAGGATGCGGCCCGCGCCGGGCTGGCGGCGGGGGGGGGACTGCTGGAAGCCCTTCGCTCGGGACACCCCGTCTTTCTGAACCGTGCGGCCTCCGCAGCGGGGTATCCGTGGAACGATGCCGCGCTGCCCAAACTCTGGCGCTACCAGCTGCACGGGTTCCGTTGGCTGATGTTGCTGGCCCTGGAGAACACGCACGCTCCCCGGCCGGAGGACCGCGCATTGGCGCGGGACGCGTTCTCAGACTGGATGCGGAACAACCCGCCGGGGACGGGCGACGGATGGGAACCGTTCCCGGTTTCGGAGCGTATCCTGAACTGGTCGCTTGCGGGGGCGGTGTTTACCCCGGAGGATCTGGATCTGCGCGCCTCCGTGGAGCACCAGGCCCGGTGGCTGGCGCGGCGGTTTGAATGGGACCTTCAGGGGAACCATTTGCTCAAGAACGCCTGCGCCCTGGCGGTGGCGGGCGCGGTGCTGGGCGATGCGGCTCTGTGGACGCGGGGCGCGGCGGAGGCAATGAGGCAGTTTGACCGGCAGGTGCTGTCTGACGGGGGGCACTGCGAGCGGAGTCCCATGTACCACGCCCTGGCGTTGTGGGACGGGCTGGTGCTGCATGCCGCCCTGGGGGACGAGCACCCCGCCGCGGAGCGGTTGCGCCCTGTGCTGCTGCGCATGGCGGACTTTCTCCAGGGGGTGGCGCATCCCGACGGCGACATTCCGCTGTTCAACGACGCCGTGCTCGGGGAGGCGTTCCCGGCGCGAGCGCTCGCGGACTTCGCCGCGCACCGGTGCGGCAGCGCGGTTCGCTTGCGCGGCGACTTCCCCGACACGGGGGTTTACGCGCTTGGGAACGCCGCAGGACGCCTTCTGGTGAAAGCCGGCCCGGTGCCCTCCGTCCAGCCAGGCCATGCCCACGGCGACCCGTTGACCTTCGAGCTTTCTCTGGGAAACACGCGCATGCTGGTGGATGCCGGGTGCCATGGATACGCGGAAAGCCCGCTGCGCGCGTGGTGCCGGAGTGTGCGGGCCCACAACACCGCAGTGGTGGACGGCATTGAGCCGGTGGAGGCGTGGTCCGTGTTTCGGGTCGGAAACCGCCACGCCCCGCCCTTCGCGCGGGTGGAGGGGGGTGCCGATGGTGCGCGGTTCTCGGGAGAGGTGGCCCTGCCGGGCGGCGTAGTTCACCGTCGGGAAATTCTGTGCCCGGACAGCGCCCCCGCCTGGCGGGTGCGCGACGCGGCGGTGCGGCGGGACGGAGCCCCGGGGTCACTTCTGGCACTGCTGCACACCGCCCCGGACGCAGCGGTCTCCCTGCGGGAAGACGGCGCCTGCCTGCTCCGCCGGGGCGCGGCGGTGCTCCTAGTCCTGCCCGAGCCGGGAACGGCGCTGTCCGCCCATCTGCCGGGGGAGGGGGAGGTGCGGTTCTGGTACTGCCCCCGTTTCGGGGTGTCGGACCCCGCGCCCACGCTGGAAGTCACACCCTCACGGGAAGGGGAGGGGTGCTGCGGCGTGTGGCTGTGTCCCCCGGAGGCGGAGGACGCTGTCCGCGCATGGAGGAAAAAGAATCCGGGATGACCGGCGTCACACGCGCAGGAAGATTTTGAAGCGGTAGAGGAGATACAGGGGGACGAAGAAGACCAGCACGGCCCCCGCCGCGATGAGCACCTGGGCCACCATGCCGGGGTCGCCGGTGGTCCAGAACTTCTCCAGAAATTCGCCCACGTTCACCACGTGCGCGGCCATGTAGATGAGGATGGCATTGGAGCCGATGACGATGAAGGGGAAGGTCCACTTCTCCCAGTGCCAGATGTCCACCACGAGGTAGAACGCCGCCAGCAGCAGAAAACTCCATCCGCCGGCCCACAGCACCATCGAGCTGGTCCACAGGTGCTTGATGATGGGGAAATGAATTCCCCACAGCCAGCCGCCCGCGAGGCAGGCGAGGCCAATGACGGTCAGCACCAGGAGCCTGCGGCGCGGGCTCCAAGCGTCGTGGCGGAGCACATGCCCCCCGAACACCCCCAGCAGCACAGTGCCGCCGAAGCCTAACCCGGGGAGGATCCACGCGTAGGAGGTGCCGTCCCGGAACCCCCGCAGGATGAACTCGTCGAGCCACAGGGCCAGATTGGCGTCGGGCTCCAGCGTGCCCGCGGCCAGTCCGGGCGCGGGCACGAACATCATGAGCGCCCAGTAGGCAACAAGCAGCGCCGCCGCCAGCAGGGCCTGCCCCAACAGGGGGAAATGCAGCACCGCGACCGCCGCGATCAAATAGCCGACGGCAATCGCCTGGAGGGTGTTCGAATAGAGACTCAGCGTGTCAAGATCGAACTCCAGCAGGTTTCCCTGGGCGATCATGCCGAAAATCCACAGCAGGAGCAGCCGCCGCGCGATGCGGCGGTAAATGGCCCGGTAGTCCCGCGTGTCCCCCAGACGCCGCGCAAACGCGAAGGGAAGCGACACCCCGGCCAGAAACAGGAACAGGGGCATGATCATGTCCCAGGCCGTGAATCCCGTCCATTCGGGGTGGGACAACTGGTAAAGGAAGGCCTTCGGCACGCCGCGGGATCCGCAGAACAGCGCGGCCACGGCGATCAGCAGTTCCCTGCCGCCGACGATCCAGAACATGTCAAAGCCGCGCAGGGCGTCCACGGACACGATCCGGCGGACGGCGGGCGGCGGGGGGGTGGGGGTGGCGGTGGGGGTGGGGGTATCAGTCACGGGGTGTCCTCCAGAAAGGCCATAGGGTACGCCCTTTTGGGGGGTCGCCACAACCCGCGCGCGGAAAAGGACGCGCGTTTGCACCTCTCTGTCCTCCAATTTCCCGGTGCCCGGGCCGGTCCGTTTGTCGAAAAACCGCCCCGGCTTGTGCATAATACCGGGGCCTTTCCGGCCCAAGAAGGACGAAACCCCTGACGCGCGGGAAACACGCATGGAAAAGAAGCCGCTGACCACACGGTCCATGAACATCACCGACCGCCTCACGCGCAAGATCATTTCGGGGGAATACCCGGTGGGGTCGAAGCTCCCCACGGAGCGCGCGCTCGCAGAGGAGTTCGATGTGGCCCGCCACGTCATCCGCGAGGCCCTGAAGCGCATCGAGGCCGTGGGTCTGGTGACCATCCGCCAGGGATCGGGCATCTATGTCCAGCGGCTCCATTTCCTCGCGGGTATCGAGATCTTTGACACCCTGCTTACCAATGAGGACGGGTCCATCAACTACGCCTTCCTGCTGGACGTGATGGAGTTCCGCAAGCACATCGTGCGCACCGTGGTGAACCTTTCCGTGGAGCGGCATACGGAGGAGGAGGAGGCCGAGGTGCGCGCCCTCTTCCTCGAGCTGGTGTCCAGCCCGGAGGCCGACCGGGAGCGTGTTTACGAGGCGCTTTTCGAGCGCATGGCCTATTCCACGCACAACCAGGTCTACGCCCTGCTCTACAACAGCGTCGGCCGCATCTTCCTGAAACTGCGGCGGACCTTTGAGATTCCCATCGTGGGCATCACCGGCGTCTCCACCCTGCTGGGCGAGCTGCTGCGCGCCTACAGCGAGCGGGATGTTGAGGTGGCGGACCGCCTGATCATGGGGTATCTGGAGATGCTTGACCAGTCCATCAAGAACATGGCCGATGCGCGGGCGCAGGCGGCAAGGAATGGCGGGGCCGTCCCCAGTGCCTGACAGGACCACAGACATCTGTCCGGTCGGGGCGGATATCTACCTTCTCCCGGTCACAACGCGGGTTCCGCTGAAGTTTGGCTCGGAGACCCTCACCAGCGTGGACTGCGCGCGCGTGGCCCTGCGCGTGGAGGACCGCGCGGGGCGCGGCGCCACCGGATGGGGGGAGACCCCCCTCAGCGTGCAGTGGGTGTGGCCGTGCTCCCTGCCCTACGACGTCCGGCTCCGTGCCCTGCATGACTTCTGTCGTGTCCTGTGCCGGGAATGGCCCTCTTTCGACTGTGCGGGGCACCCGATGGAGGTGGGCCACGCCTTCCTGGAGGAGCGGCTGCCCGTCCTGCTCCAGGACTTCAACCGCGCGCGGCCGGGAACGGAAATGCCCTGGCTCGCCGCCCTGGTCTGCTGCTCCGCCTTCGATATCGCCCTTCACGACGCCTACGGCGTCCTGCACGGCGTGCCGGTCTACGAAACCTACAACGCGGACTGGATGAACGCCGACCTTGCGCATTTTCTGACATCCGCTCCCGATGCTGGGGTCTGTTTCGCGGGCAGGTATCCGCAGGACTTTCTGGCGCGCCCCGCCCCGGACCGGCTACCCGTGTGGCATCTTGTGGGGGGGAAGGACTGGATCGGCCCGGAGGAGGCCGACGGCTCCGCGCCCGACGACGGGTATCCCTTCCTGCTCCGGGACTGGATCCGCCGGGACGGGCTGAAGTGCCTCAAGGTCAAGCTGCGGGGCGACGACCCCGCCTGGGACTACGACCGTCTCACCGCCGTGGGGCGCATCGCGATGGAGGAGGGGGCGGACTGGCTCAGCGCGGACTTTAATTGCCTGGTCACCGATCCGGCCTACGTCAACGGCGTTCTCGACCGCCTGCTGGCGGAGGAGCCGCGCATCTACCGCATGCTGCTCTATGTCGAGCAGCCCTTCCCCTACGAGCTGGAGACCCACAGCATAGACGTCCACAGCGTGTCCGCCCGCAAGCCGCTCTTCATGGACGAGAGCGCCCATGACTGGCGGGTGGTGCGGCGGGGCCGCGAACTGGGCTGGACCGGTGTCGCGCTCAAGACCTGCAAGACCCAGACCGGGGCGCTCCTGAGCCTGTGCTGGGCGAAGGCCCACGGCATGACCCTCATGGTCCAGGACCTGACCAACCCCATGCTCGCCCAGATTCCCCATGTCCAGCTCGCCGCGCATGCGGGCACCATCATGGGCGTCGAAAGCAACGGCATGCAGTTCTATCCCGACGCCAGCCTCCCCGAGGCGGAGGTGCATCCGGGGCTTTACACCCGCCGCGCGGGTGTCCTCGACCGGTCCACCCTTTCGGGGCCGGGTTTCGGATACTGTCTCGACCGGATTCGGCGCGTCCTGCCCGATCCGGATTTCAGCGCCGAACGCTGAGCGGTTTTTCGTCCCCGCCGGGAAAGATTTGACGCGGGCGTTTCTGTGTGGCATCATACCCGCGCCCCTCCGGCCTGCTGTGACTGGCGAGAGTACGTGGTCAAACCACGGGGAAGCAGCAGGCGGCCAAGCCGCTCGCCTGGGCGCATCGCTTTCCCTGCGGGGAAGACAGGGCAGGATTCTTGCCGGCTGCGGGCCTTAAACCCCGCAGCGGGGAGTATGCCGATGCGTCAAACGCCGCTTTTCAATGTCTATGCCCGCCATGGCGCCCGTGTCGTGGACTTTCACGGGTGGGCCCTCCCGGTCCAGTTTGCCGGGATTGTGGAGGAGCACCTCCACACCCGCCGCGCCGCCGGGGTCTTCGACTGCTCGCACATGGGCGAGTTCATGATCCGGGGCGCGGAGGCCATTGCCGCCTTCGACCGCCTCGTCATCAGCGACATGCCCTCCCTGAAACCGGGCCGCTGCCGGTACACCACGCTTGTGAACGCCGATGCGGGCATCATTGACGACTGCGTCGCCCTGCGCCTTTCCCCGGAGGAGATGTACCTGGTCACCAACGCGGGCCCCCTGGAGGAGGTGTCGGCCCTGCTGGCGGCCCGGGTGCCCGGCGTGGAGGACCTGTCGGCGGCCACGGCAAAGATTGACGTGCAGGGGCCGCTTTCGCGCGACCTCCTGCTGTCGCTGGGAATGGAGGCCGCCGGACCGCTGGCCTATTGGAGCGGCACCCGCATGGAGTGGCGCGGCATTCCGATGGTGGTCACCCGGGCGGGCTACACGGGCGAACTGGGGTACGAGATTTTCACACCCGCCGACGCCGCCGAGACACTGTGGGAGGCCGTGCTGGCGGGGGACGGTGCGGTGCCGTGCGGCCTGGGCGCGCGGGACACGCTGCGGTCGGAGATGGCCTACCCGCTGAACGGGGACGACCTCGACCCCTCGCGCACCCCCCTGGAGGCCTCGATGGACCGCTTCATCGCGTGGGATTCCGACTTTCCCGGGAAAGGGCGCCTTCTCCGCCAGCGCGCGGAGGGGAACTACGAGCGCCTGACGCCGGTGCGGTCGCTGGACCGCCGCGCGCCGCGCGCCGGGTTCGAGGTGTTTGACGGCGCGGAGCGCGCGGGCACGGTAACGAGCGGCACCTTCGGTCCCAGCCTGGGCTGCGGCGTGGGGCTGGCCTACCTGTCCCCGGCGGCGGCCGTTCCCGGTAGGCGGCTTGCCGCAGGCCCGCGCAATTTGGAAATAGAAGTCTGCGAGGCCCCCGTGTACCGGGAAGGCACCTGCAGGATGAAGGTCACCGGATAACCCATTTCGAGGAGGACAGCCCCCATGAACCCTGAGTCCCTGCGCTTCACCGAAACCCATGAGTGGATCGGCGCGGAGGACGGCGGCCTGTACGCCGTCGGCATCAGCGACCACGCCCAGCATGAGCTGGGGGACGTGACCTATGTGGACCTGCCGAAACTTGGCGCGCGCCTGGATCAGGGCGCCAAGGCCGCAGAGGTGGAGTCCGTAAAGGCCGCCAGTGACATCTACTCCCCTGTCGCGGGGGTCGTGGCCGCGGTCAACGCGGAACTGGACGCGGCGACGGAGCTGGTCAACCAGGACCCCTATGGCGCGGGATGGTTCTTCAAGCTGAAGGACGTGGACCCCTCGGCCCTGGAAGCCCTGATGGATTTCGATCAGTACAAGAGCTTCTGCGGCGGGTGACGCGGTGCCAGGAAAGGAGAAGGACATGAGCTGGATTCCCGTGACCGAACAGGACCGCCGGGAGATGCTCGCCGAAATCGGCGCGGCATCCGTGGAGGAGTTGTTCTCCGTCATTCCGGGCGAGCTCCGCATGCGGGGGTGGAACCTGAGTCCCGGCATGGCCGAGGCCGCCCTGCGCCGGCATGTCGCCGGCCTGGCCGGACGCAACGCCGTGTCCCCGGTTTCGTTCTTGGGCGGCGGCTACTACGACCACTTCATCCCGGCGGCGGTGGACGCGCTGGCCTCGCGGAGCGAGTTCTTCACGGCCTACACCCCCTACCAGCCGGAGGCCGCCCAGGGCACGCTCCAGGCGATCTACGAATACCAGTCCGCCGTTTGCCGCCTCACGGACATGGAGTGCGCCAACGCCTCCCTCTATGACGGGGGCACGGCGGTCTTCGAGGCGGCCGTGATGGCCTGCCGCGCCACCGGACGCGGCGTGGTCCGGGTGCATGATTCCGTCAACCCTGTCTGGCGGGGCATTCTGCGCACCCAAACCGCAAACCTGGACGTGGAAGTCGCCGACGGCGCGGACCCCGAAGGCGCCGCCTGCGTCATCGTGCAGAATCCCGCGTTTCGGGGCGACCTGGCGGATTTCACGGACCTCGCCGCCGCCTGCCACTCGGCGGGCGCGCTGCTGGTGATGGCCTTTGACCCCGTGTCCCTCGGGTTGCTGAAATCGCCGGGGGCCATGGGGGCGGACATTGCCGTGGCGGAGGGACAGGGGCTCGGACTGCCCCTGGGCTTCGGCGGCCCCTATCTCGGCGTGCTCGCGGCGCGCAAGGCCCTCATCCGCAAGATGCCCGGCCGCATCGCGGCGGCGACGGTGGACACGGAGGGGAAGCGCGGGTTCGTGCTGACCCTCCAGGCGCGCGAGCAGCACATCCGCCGGGAGAAGGCCAACTCGAACATCTGCTCCAACCAGGCGCTCTGCGCCCTGCGCGCGCTCATCTACCTCTGCCTCGCCGGACCGGAGGGCCTGCGCGAGGTGGCGGAGGCCTGCCACGCGAAGGCGGAATACCTGAAGGCGCGGCTCGCCGCGCGGTTCCCCGTCGCAAACCCGGGGCCGACCTTTAACGAGTTCGTGGTGCGCCTGCCAATCCCGGCGGAGCGCGCCGCGGCCCTGCTGCTGGAGCGCGGTTTCCTGGCGGGGCTGCCCCTGGCCGCCGTGGGCGCGGGCGGGCAGGAGGAGCTGCTGGTCGCCGTGACCGAGACGCGGACGCGGTCCGA